>JAYUJY010000186.1:0-4111 GCA_043764895.1 Synechococcales cyanobacterium
CCACTTCGACGACACCGCTCCCGCGCCACATCTAACGCTCCTGCGCTCAGATCAATCCCCGTCACCTGCGCATGGGGATTGAGATGAACTAAGTATTCAGTCCCACAGCCCGTTCCGCAGCCTGCGTCAAGAATGCGAATATCCTGCCGAGTTGGCTTATGGCCCATACAAAAATTGTACGCTGTCAGCCAGTTCCAGCGCCAGTTGTAGCCGGGAGGAGGGCTGTCTACGATGGGTTCAGGCGGGAAAGGATAAGTATCGTAAAGACTAGCAACTGTTTTGCTGACGGATTGGAGGTCAGGAGATGCGATCGCTTTTAGGTTGGAGGTTGGATTTTGGATAGGATGCTGAACACCGGGATTCTCAGGGCTGGACATAAGGCTAAATATAGGATGACTTTATCCAACGATCGCCCTTTAGTGTCTTATCTTCAAGTTGTGATCGTCACAATCAAATCTTAACCTAAAGTGTGTTCTTCAAAACTTTACAAATCCAGTGAGATAACGGTAATCTCCTGTTGTTGAATCAGACTAAACACATCATTAAAATATAGGTGAGTTTGAGAAAGTTTTCGATCGAGATTCTGAGAAAACTCCTCATTCCGTTATCTTTTTATAAATCGCCTCATACTCGATCGCACTTTTCGTCCAGCTAAAATCCTCTGCCATGCCGCGCTGCTGTAACGTCCGCCACTGATCCTTAAACCGAAACCCTTCTGCGGCCCGAACCAATGAACTAAATAAATCTAACGGCTCATATCGATCGAAGCAATATCCTGTCCCCGTTTGACCCACCGGATCGTGCTGCGATACCGTATCGACGAGGCCGCCTGTTCGACGGACGATCGGCACACAGCCATACCGCATCGACAACATCTGACTAATGCCACAAGGCTCAAACCGAGAGGGCATCAAAAATGCATCCGCTCCTGCATAAATTCGCCGAGCAAGGGCGTCGTTGTAAAGCAGATAGGTGGCCATCCGTCCAGGATAGCGGGCAGAAAGTTCCCAGAGAGCGGTCTCGTAGTAGCGATCGCCTGTTCCTAAGACGACAACTTGGGCATCGTTGTAGGCTAGATACCGATCGAGAACTTGCAGCACCAGATCTAATCCCTTTTGTTCCACTAATCTTGAGACAATTCCAATCAGGAATGCCTCTTTGTTAACCGTTAGTCCTACTTCAGTTTGCAATGCAATTTTGTTTTCAACTCGATCGTCCAATGTTTTAGCAGTAAACACTTTAGCAATCGCCGTGTCGTTAGATGGATCGTAGATTTCTGTGTCGATGCCGTTGACGATGCCCGAGGTCCGATCGCCCACAAACGACAGCAGCCCCTCTAGCGTTTCACCATAGGTTTTCGTCTTAATCTGTTCCGCATAGGTCGGCGAAACCGTCGTGACCCAATTCGCAAACTGCACCGCCGCCGCCATTTCATTGTGACCCTGCATATACCACGGGCACCAGGTCATCTGCTCTAATTTGGCGCGCGATGGCCCTTGGTATGCCAGATTATGAATCGTGAACACCGTCGCAATATCCGGCGTCTGATGCAGCCACACCGGGAGCATCCCAGTATGCCAATCATGGCAATGCACGACATCCGGCTTCCAATGATTCCAACAAAACTCCGCCGCCCCGTTCGAGAAAAAGGTAAACCGCCAGTCCTCATCCACTCCCGAATACACGCGCTTGGGATCAAAGGCTGGGTGCCCAAACAAATACAGCGGCACATCCGTCCCCGGCAACACCGTTTCGTAAACCGAAAATGAATTGAACATCGCACTTCCCTGCCATACAGGTTCTGTGGGAAGCACCATCTTGTCAACTAGGAATCCATAGTACGGCATGAAAATCCGGACATCATGCCCCATCGATCGAAGCACTTTCGGTAAGGCACCGACCACATCACCCATACCACCCACTTTTGCAATGGGCGCAACCTCTGCGGAAACAAACAAAATACGCATGGGCTAGCTTATCCTTACCGTGGCATGACGCCATCATCATACCGACTTTAGGACACAGATAAATGAAGTGAGAATTATGAATTGAGAAGTGAGAATGACGGATTTAGGACGTTCAGTGCTCACTTCTTAAGTTACTGATCGGCGACGGCTTTCTTCGGGGTGACAAAGACAGGCTGATCTAAGGACACCGCGACGGTCAACGCCTTGGGCATCGGCAGCTCGCCCTGATCCGAATTAATGGTATTTGCCGTGGGCGCTCCCGGACGTGACGCGAGTTGTCCTGAGGGCGTCGGCAGCAGCAAACCGGGCAAAATTGCGATCGCCGCAACGGCAGCAGCGGCAATGGACCCTACACCTGCAAACACTTTCCAGCTAGGACGGGGCCGATCGACCACCTTCAGCACTTGAGCAATGGTGATATCGACGTGTTCGGCAGGGGCAGGCGTGGGCAAGCCTTGAAATCCACGTTGCAACTTGACCATCCGGCGATGCATCGTGGCAAAACTGGCATCTTCGGCAAGCCAAGCTTCCACCTGTCTGCGTTCATCGGCAGTCACTTCGTGGTCAATATAAGCACTGAGGAGTTCAAAACGATCGCGTTGCATAGGAAAGGCACCACCGGGTTGAGATAAAGAAATTGGAGTAAATAAAGCTGAGATGAAAATCAAAGTCCCTGAATACTACCCTTCGTCGAGATAGGGCTGTAACTGTTCTTGGAGACGAAGACGAGCACGAGCAATGCGAGATTTTACGGTTCCGAGCGAGACCCCGGTCATCTCCGCAATTTGCTCATAGGCCAATCCTTCGATTTCCCGCAGAACAATCGTTGTTCGGAACACTTCTGGCAGATCGGCGATCGCTTTTTGCAATTGCTCATGAAACTCACGGGTGCTGAGGTCTTCAACAGGTCCGGGCGCATCAGACGCAATGTCCCAATCCATCTCGCCATCGTCAAACATCCGAGGCGCATCAAGCGAAACAGGCGTGGCATTGCGTTTTCGCTTCCGCAACTCGTCGTAGAAGAGATTCGTGGAAATGCGGCTCAGCCAGCCCTTGAACTTGATGGGTTCTTGGAGACGGTTGAGATTACGATAAACTCGGATCCAGACTTCTTGGGCCAGATCAGCACGGTCTTGCCAATCGGGCGCTAAGTGATAGAGCACTTTATCCACATGGGATTGATAGCGCCGCATTAGCTCTGAAAATGCCGATCGATCAGGGCGATGCCCGGTCTGACATTGCAGAACCAAGTCGAAGTTTGAAAGCTGTTGGACTTGTACAGGCATGGACGGAACGGATACCTCAGTCCCAGACCAGACAGGAGCACATCGATCACTCATAACAAAACCAATCTCAGACGCTGTGGGTGTTCTTACGGAATTTGACGCAAGGGATTCCCTGAAAGTTCCGGATTATTTAAACTGGATTGTGATTGAGCGATCGATCGCTCCACCAGACTGAGTAAACTGACTGAGTGGACGCTTTATGATACCCTTCTGAAGCCCGTATGTATAAACTTACATAAATTGACACGGGCGCGCGATCGCCCCTTTAAGAAGCCGTTCATACTCCCGGTTTTGGACCACGTAAGCGCCGAAACGCTCTAGGTGCGGGTTCATCATCTGGACGTCAAACAGGGAAAAGTCCTGGGCACGGAGATGCTCCACCAACTTAACCATCGCGACCTTCGAGCCTTCCGGAATCCGAAAAAACATCGATTCACCAATAAAAGCGCCGCGAATCACAATGCCCAAAATTGCTCCTGCAAGCTGATCGCCCTGCCACGTCTCAAAACTGTGTGCCCACCCCGCCTCGTGGAGTGCAAAGTAGATATCCTTGAGTTCGTTCGAGATCCAAGTGGTTTCGCGATCGGCACATCCATGCACCACCTCTTCAAAAGCCTGGTTAATCCGCACCTCGAAGCGATCTTGATTGATCACGCGGCGCAAGGACGTCGGGTAGCGGAAGCGATCGTCGAGGGGAATCAGGGTTCGCTCCCGACTGCCAAACCACCCTAGCCCTTCATCAGGATCGTTCTCCATAAGGAAGTAGCCCTGAGCATAGTTTTCAATAATCGATCGCACATCCACGTCAACGCGAGAGTTCATAAGCCCGTGACAAAATTCTTAAGGTTCATGATAATC
>JAYUJY010000187.1:0-18930 GCA_043764895.1 Synechococcales cyanobacterium
GGCATGGCTCGCCGTGCCCCAAACCCAACGAAGCAGAAATCAATGCAGTCATCGTATTTTAAATACAAGGGTTATTTACGTCGTCCAATATTAAAGCCAGGTAGAAGCAGGTCTCAGCAATTCGGGGATGTCGTCGTCGGGTTCAAACTCAAGCTGGGTCTCCCGCAGGCCGAGATAACCGGATTCCATGAAGGAGTTCAACATTCGAGCTAGGGCAAACCAAACCTCGATTTCAAACTCCCAATCCTTATCTCGGTATGCTCGACAGGCGATCGAGTTCAGTGCCCAGAAGTAGCTATTCCGCACGATCGAACCCCCTTTCTTGTAAGGCGGTACGTCATCTTTGTAAATGTATAAAATATCGTTAGCAACTCGTGCGTGCATAGAAAATCGTCCTCATTGCTCAGCGATCGGACCAGCCATTACTGCGATCGACCCAGGTTTTTGCAGGTCGATCGCCTGCCGCACGAACCGGACGCGAACCGCCAGCGCTCACAGCACCGCCTACACTACTTCCTGGAGCAGGAGCGGCTTCCTTGGGTTTTGCCTTGCTAGCTCGAAGTTCACGACCCATCCACTCAGCTTCGTTCAGTTCTTCAATGGCTTTATCTTCTTGCTCGTCGGTTTCCATTTCGACAAACGCAAATCCACGGGTCTGTCCCGTCTCTCGATCGATGGGAAGTTGAACGCGCCTCACGACCCCATATTGAGAGAAGACAAGCGTTAATTCGTCGCTAGTGACCGGGTAGGCAAGATTTCCAATATAGACAGACATACAATAATCGGCTCAATCAAATAGGCTCGAACAATACCGTAACATAAGGCATATCTTAACCCATTGTCACTCACGGAAACTCCGGATTCAGCACGTCACCTATGAACCCTATTCTGAACCCTATCCAAACCGCCGCCTATGGCACTTGGAAATCGCCCATCACCTCCGAAGCTATCGTCGCCGGGAGCATTGGTTTGGGTCCGTTGGCCCTCGATCAACATCAGCTCTATTGGACGGAAGCCCGACCCACCGAAGGCGGACGTAACGCGCTCTGTCAGGTGAGTCTGAATGCTGGGGGGACTGGCGACATTAGACCTGTTTCTGAGGTTCATGGGGCCGAACTGAATGGAAAACCTTTTAATGTCCGATCGCGGGTGCATGAGTATGGCGGCGGGGCGTATTTGATTCATGAGGGGATGGCGTGCGTCGTTAATTTTGGGGATCAGCGGGTCTATCAGATTGGCAATGATGGGGTGGGAGTTGCGCTGACGCCAGAGATGGCCTATCGGTATGCGGATTTTGTGATGGATGGGAGGCACGATCGATTGATTGCCGTTGGGGAGGATCATCGGTCCGTAACGCCAGAAAACCATGAACCTAAGAATGAACTAGTTGCGATCGCCCTGAATACCGAAACCACACACACCGTCTTGGCTAGCGGTCATGATTTCTACGCATCACCTGCCTTAAGCCCCGATGGAAAATATTTGGTCTGGCTGACGTGGGATCATCCTCGGATGCCGTGGGAAGGGACTGAACTGTGGATGTCGGAGGTGTTGGATACGGGGGCATTAAGTGAGCCGACGCTAATTGCAGGGAGCCGGACAGAATCGATTTTTCAGCCGCAGTGGTCGCCGGATGGGCGATTGTATTTTGTCAGCGATCGGACGGGCTGGTGGAATTTGTATCGGTGGCAGGCGGGGAACAGTGAACCGTTGTGCCCTAAAGAGGCTGAATTTGGGTTGCCTCAGTGGGTGTTTGGCATGTCTACCTATGGGTTTCGCAGCGCGCAGGAACTCATTTGTACCTACAGCGAAAATGGAGTGCAGAAGCTCTCGACCCTGAACCTCGATACCTTAGCCCTGACGGATATTCCGACGCCGTTTAGCTCGATCGCCGGATTGCAGGTCAACTCCAGTATTTGTGCGTTTCTCGGCGGGTCAGCGACGCAGCCAACGGTGTTGGTGACCGTGGATTTGGCGACCCTAGCTCAAACGATTGTGCGTCAAGCAACGGAGCTAAAACTCGATGCCCGCTACCTTTCAGTCCCTGAGGCGATCGAGTTTCCGACCGACCACGGCTTGACGGCTCACGGGTTTTATTATCCGCCGACGAATCCAGAGTTTCAGGCGGATGGGGTTGAAACTCCGCCCCTGCTAGTGAAAAGCCATGGCGGTCCGACAGCGGCAACGAGTGCCTCGTTTGATTTGCGGGTGCAGTACTGGACGAGTCGCGGGTTTGGGGTGCTGGATGTCAACTATGGCGGCAGTAGTGGCTATGGGCGCGCTTATCGTCAGCGACTAGAGGGACAATGGGGCGTGGTGGATGTGAATGACTGTGCCAATGGGGCGAAGTATTTGGCGAGTCAGGGCCGGGTGGACGGCGATCGATTGGTGATTGCGGGAAGCAGTGCTGGCGGATACACGACGTTGGCGGCGTTGGCGTTTACGACCGTATTTAAGGCGGGGGCGAGCTATTACGGGGTGAGCGATCTGAAGGTTTTGGCTGAAGACACGCACAAGTTTGAGTCGCGGTATCTCGATAGTTTGGTGGGGGCTTATCCCGCAGAGATGGAGCTGTATAACTCCCGATCGCCCATTAATGCGATCGATCGGTTATCCTGTCCGATTATTTTCCTTCAAGGTGACGAAGACAAAATCGTGCCGCCGAACCAAGCCGAACAAATGGTGGATGCTCTCAAGGCTAAAGGATTACCTGTGGCGTACATCTTGTTTGAAGGGGAGCAGCACGGGTTCCGGAAGGCGGAGAATATTCGACGGGCGATCGACAGTGAGTTTTATTTCTACTCGCGGGTGTTTGGGTTTGAGCCTGCGGACAAGCTGCCTGAAGTGGAGATTGCTAATCTCTAAATAAAGCTTTAAACCAACCCATCCAGCCTATTCGCCCTGAACCTGATAGCACTGTCGGTCGCTGACGCGAAAAACCTCGTAGGGCTGACAGTCTTCAGGGCGTTGGGGTTTTGACGCAGACGTTGTTTGTTGGGCAGTTGTCTCGATCGTCGGCGCTAACCTATGTTTCACAAGATTAGGGCGGGAGACATAGACGGTGAGTCCTACCATTAGAACCGTTATGAGTCCAATTCCAAGGGTTTGAGGCTTTAAATTGGAGTCGTTAAATAATGGAAGAACAGGGGTTCCTTTCGATGGGAGGTGGGGACGATCGAAGGGTAAAAAGCGCAGCATAGGCGGTGATAACACTTAAAATCAGAACTGAGTATCTGCCACAGTTATAGTCAAAACTACCGAGTGTATTACACCGCCTAAAGGCAGATTCAGAAGACAGATTTAGAGCCAATCGGGGAGAGAAACAGGCACGCCTAGGGCTTTAGAAATTCTGAATTCAATATCATGGATTAGATATCGCTTTTTGCCTTCTGATGGGTCCACCATGGGTTTGACAATCACCGTGAACATCCCCAAACGATTGCCCGCAAGCACATCGGTGAACAGTCGATCGCCCACCATCGCCACGTTTTCAGCAGGAAGATTCATCGCTTCGACCGCGCGGCGGAGTTTTCGTCTTGAAGGCTTTGCGGCTCCGGTAATGTAGGGGACGTTAAGCGCTTCTGCAATGCGTTGAATGCGGGTTTCGCTGACGTTGTTGCTAACGAGCCAAATCTGAGGAATCACCGCACGAATCGATTCAATCCACAGCAACAACTCGGCAGTAATCTGCGGCATACTAATAGGCACCAAGGTCTCATCCACGTCCAAAACGATTCCCTTAATCTGGTGATCCAACAGCATTTGGGGGGTCAGACTTAATATGTTATCCGCAAGAAATAAGTCGGGTTCGAGACGATTTTTCCAGGACATGGCGCTTAGGGTGTAATAGGTTTTGGAACGGGCTTTGCTGTTGGGCTAGGGCTGGCTGTTGGGGGCACTTTGGCGTCTGATTTGGGGTCAGGTTTAGGGTCTAATTTGGCGTCAACTTTAGCGTCAGGTTTTGCATCGAACCGATCGCGTATCTTATCCTGGGCAGATTCATGATCCCCAAGGGTTTTACTGAAAACATGAGTTCCATCATAACGCGCCACAAAATATAAATACTCAGTTGCTTGGGGCGATAACGCAGCTTCAAGACTGGCAAGACCCGGAGATGCGATCGGGGTGGGTGGCAATCCCACGTTGATGTAGGTGTTGTAGGGCGATGGCGTGCGAACCTGGGCAAGGGTCAACGGATTTTCTGGGGTCTGGGTGATTCCGAAGGCATATTCCACTGTAGGGTCGGAGCCGAGGGACATTCCTTGGTTCAGACGATTGGTAAACACTCCCGCAATAACGGAACGCTCGGTGGGGATGACCGCTTCTTTTTCAACGATACTGGAAAGCGTAACCCACTGGAGCAGGCTAAGTTTGAGGGGATTTTTACCCTGCTGCGCTTGATAGATGGGCAGTGCCGCTTTCTCAAAACGATCGAGCATCACCGTAATCATTTGCTCAGGGGTGACGGTGCCCACGGGGATTTGGTAAGTATCCGGGAAGAGAAACCCCTCTACAAAGGGAAGATTAGGCGGGAGCCACGGATATTTTTGGGCGGCGGGGGTCGATGGAAACTGCTGAATTGCGGTGAGAAAATCTTGGGCCTTGAAGAATTTTTTTTCTTCAAAATAAGCCGCCATCTGCCGAATATTCCAGCCTTCCGGGATTGTAAACCCGGCTTGGACCACTTTTCCTGTCCAAATTTTGTTGCCGATTTCAGTTAGGGATTCCTGGGGAGACACCTCATAGGAACCTGCTTGGAACCCGCCCTGGCGACTGCTAAAGGTTTGGATTCGGGTCCACGTTTGCCAAGCGCGCTTCGATCGAATGACGCCCGCTTGCAGCAGTTGATCGCCAATAGATTGGGCAGAGCTGCCAGAAGGGATCGTGACTACAACCGTTTTTGCGGCTACAGAAGACGCGATCGGAGCCGTCTCTGTCTCCCACCATGCTCTCGCTTGCCAAATGCCGATCGACCCGAAAGCCAAGATAAGCAAAATCCCTAGCGATCCTTTACGAATCAAATTCATAACATCTAAAAATGGTGACTAGTACCTGAAACCTGTGCGACAGGGATCACACGCTAGGGTTGTCAGAGCCTAACGTTGACCTCTTTCTGGCCTACTCTAGCGCATCAAACAATTGATCTTCAATCATCGGCAAGAGCGGTTCGAGACGCTTCAATTCTTCGGGAGATAGAAGCATCGGCTCACCCTTAGCGTTCATCCGAGCCAGAATGAAGTAAGGGTCGAGATGCGCATAAATCGCATATTCCTGATCGTCGTGGTAGAAGCTAGCGAGGAGCTGAAGCTCTTCCTGTTCTTCTTCATTAAGATCCCCCTCGGGATACTCGTCTTCAGAGAGTTCGGGGAGATCCCCTTCGACGGTAAGGACGACGGCAGTATGCTTAATCGTCAGATTTTGTTCACCAAGGACCGCTTTGGCGGTGGGGAATATTTTTGCGATTTGGCGAGGATCTTCCACTAGGACTGCTTCTTCCTCGTCGCTACCGTCTTCTTGCCAAGAGACGATTTCGATCGTGGAATCGACAGGTAAGAGTAGGACATACTCTTCACCTTCTACGGTGAGATTGTGCTCAACGTAGCAGTCGAGTTTTAGACCAGTTTCGTCAGTAACGGTAACGGTCGGGGCATCAAAAAGTTCTTCGTCCATTGGATTTCCTATCCTTATTCCATCACTCCACGGCTGCCTTGATCGAACCCAGAAAAGGGTACCCAAGAAGCCGGGATTCTCACGATAACAGTATCCCCTAGTTTGGATCGCGCTGCACAGATAGTTTTAGAGGCTGAATCGTTTTAAAGGCTGACCCGATCGGTCCCGTCTAACCAGCGCTGCAAAATAACGGCAGCGGCTTTGCGATCGATGAGTCCTTTGTTCTGGGAGGGCGATCGGTTCTCAGCGTGAATTAGAGCCTCAGCTTCGACGCTGCTTAGCCGTTCATCCACATAGTCGATCGGCAGACTCAACGCCTTGGAGAAAATTTCAGCTACACGAACAGTCTGTTTTGCCTGAGGCCCAGCGGTTCCATCCATATTAAGCGGGTACCCGACCACGAGCACTTGAGCCTGCCGATCGATCGCTAAGGCCGTCAGTTCAGCAATCACCTGATCCATGGACCTGCGATCGATCGTCACAAGACCCGTGGCACAGAGTCCCAGCCCATCACAGCCTGCAACACCAATGCGTTTTTTGCCAATGTCGAGACCTAGGGCAGAACGAGCGGTCGCAGAACCACCCGAGTTAACAGAGGTCAGGATCATTTGGGAACGAATCTTTTGAACCGCTGTCGCCTTGACTAGATTTTGGCCGTGAATCATTGGAGTGATCGAGCACGATGCGACCGGGTACAGGCTTGCGAGTCGGCTGAAATCCTGGGATAACGTCGCCCAAGGGCAGATTTTCAAGGTGAGGCATGAGACGGGATTCTCTCAGTTTGTGCCAGACCGATCGAGACATCAGTAGCGTGTGTGCAATCCGTTCGGCCCCGACGCGCTCTAGGTAAGCTTCACGCTCAGGGTGATAGTCGGCGGACAGGATTTGGAGGGATTGGGTGGGGAACTCGCGAGTCACTCGCGCCATTTGGGCCATGACTTCAGGGTAGAGCCAGGTGTAGGCCGGATGAACCGTAAGCTGAGCGCTGTGGGGCGTGCTGCCATCGAGGCTAAGCTTGATTTGGAAATGGCCAATAGCAACTTTTCGCTGAGGTTCAAAGACATAGCCACTAATCACTTCAGTCTGAGTCACCCATTGCGTAATGAGCTGAACAAGCGATCCAAAAACGCTGGTCTTGAAGTCCTGAGGATGCCGATCGAAGACCTGACGAACTAAGGGCGGCATGGCCATGTTGTCGAGCTGATACAGCAGATGAGCATCAGCATTACTAACGGGCAGCAGGTTCGGCAAATCGGGTTCGCGCTCAGACATTTCTTGGAGCTGCTGGGCCGATAGTGACCAGTACGTGATTTGCGCAACGGGCTGAAACCCATTGTGGCGGTAGAGCGCGAGGGCTTTGTCATCATTGACCCCCAGCTCTAGAATCCACGTTCGCGCCTGCAAAATGGTCGTAAAGCTATTGCGCAGAAGCAGCGACCCTAAGTCTGTGGCGGTGAGGAGCGTCGTCCCTTCAGACTCATCCGGCGTAATCACCGCAGATTCAGCCTGGACCCGATCGACGCGCCAAGTGGTCCCCGCCCGGTTGAACGGCGACGTCTGAATCATCCCGTAGACTTTACCGCCCGCTTCAGCAACTTGAATGGACAGTGCGTGCCGCAGAGGATTTGGGAACCAGTTGAGGAACTGGAGCAACCCATACCAACGACTTACCGTTACCCCAGATTCGCGCACCATAGACGCACCTTCAGGAGCCTCTTCATAGCTATCACGAATGAGCCGATCGATCGTATCGAGGTCGCGGTATTGGAGGGATCGAATCGTGACGGACGGGGTGACTGTAGGGCGAGAGGTGCGGGTCATAGCAGGCTTTCCGGGTAGGGCGGCATAAGATTGCATACACGAGGTGTTACGTTCATTATGCCGAAGGACGAATGAGAACAACAGGAGTCTGTTCGCTGGCATTTCCTGCCGGATTAGAGATCAATGCGGTCTGAAGGAACGCATGGGATACGTCATCGGTCGATGCCAGTATCTTAACGCGGCGTAGATCATTGACGTCTACGATTGCGGCGGAAAGTCCGGTTTCAGCTTTGATTCGATCGCAGACCGCTTTTGGGTTTTGCGGACCGAGGACAATAAACTGATCATAGGGCGGAATTGTTCCGGTGACGTCATCCACTAGGTTAGCTTGTTCCCCGGCCAGTCGGTAGAACATCCCATCAATGTCTAAAGATTTGGCTATTCCTTGAGGAATAAGCTTGAACGGAACACTGCCGACAAAGGCCAAGAACACTCGCCATGCCCCCACCTGATCAATCAACGCCTGCAAGCCGCCGGACGTCGCGAGGCTTGAGGTGGATTGGAACATGTAGCAGAGCCGACTGGCGAGCCAACCTGGCTTGAGGTCTGCGTTGTGGCGATAACGGCCCTGCATGATGGCGAGGGGAGATTCTCCGATCGTCACAATATCGCCTTTCTGCGCGTGAGGCACAACGTACTGCTTCACCATTTCTTCGGGGTTGTCCAGACTGGTCAGCAGATGGGTTTTGATGGGCAACACGTCGGCGTTGCCCATGGGACGCCAACGCTTCGAGTCTTCCACGGACGGAAATTTTAGCGGTACGATGACGTGTTTGATCTGCTTGTGGTGTCCGCCGGGACCATAAGTGAAGTAGTGGATGCGGATCCAAGCCACTTGAAGCGCATCGACCGTTGGGCCTTGGAAGTCTAGTCGGATTTCTAAGGGTTCGATGCAGTTGAAGTCAATAATGTCGCTTTCCCAGTAGTCATCTTCGCGGGCCTCGAAGTCTTTGAAGTGGTTGATGATGCGACTTTTGATGGTGATGTTGTCAGTGCGAACCTTGGACAGAAGCGTGACTTGGGTCCAGATTTCCGGCACCATAATATCGAGTCGTTGGGTTCGGTTAATGAATTCAAGCCGACCGACCAGTTGGCAGTGCTCTGGGGAAATGGGCTTGATATCCCACTGTCCAGTGGTGAGTTCTAATGCGTTGCCTGCTCGACGACGGTACTGAAGATCGAGTCCGATCGCCGCTAATGCCAAAATTCCGCCGATCGTCAACAGTAGCCAGAGAAACATCATGCTAGAAAGCGGTCCTACGAGGATGAATCGAATGTCTGAAGATTATCCCTTAAAACGCTAATCTTGCAAGAGCGATTTAATACATTGTTCTTAGCGATCGGTTTTATGAAGGCTACTCGTCTTTTGCAATTTTGCCGATTTTGGTGGTGGGATAGTAGTTAGCGAGGATTTGATCGTACTTGTAGCCTTGTTCAGCTAGATTTTTGGCCCCGAGTTGGCTCATGCCTTTCCCAGCAAAGGCTTCGGCCACAATGTCATCAGACGCCGCATAGAGGGATTCCACAACGCCGCCTTTGTAGCTGACATATTCTCCGGCAGTGGCATCGACCGCTTGGTTGCTCCGATCGTCTTCTTTTTGGGTGCCGCTGTAGACTTGGTAATATTCGTCGCTACCGAGATGGAAGAGGGTTTTTCCGGCGGGTTTGAAGTAGTAGGTGAGGGCATAGGAACGGGCGGCGACGGCTTGGGCTTTGATGGCTTCGGCACTCCAACTGGGGGACACTTCGCTGGCGACGACGCTATACAGGTAGTGGCGTAAATTAATGTAATTGACGGCATGGAGATGTCCGCTGCTATCGGGGGCGAGAAGCACTTTGCCCCGGTAAGGACGGTTGTTGAGGTAGAGCAGTCCGCCCGGTTCGGGTTCGAGGAAGACCGCAGCAGGAAGACTAGCACCGCCGATCGAGAGGCCGTTACCTGAAGACTGTGCGGTGTGAACGTCTGAGGCGGAGAGGGTGGATATTTTTTTGCCTTTGTCGTTGGTAATGGTGATGGCGACATTGCTGGCGAAGGCTATGGCACTGCCTTTTGCGATCGAGACGTGCATTTCGACGTAGGCATCGACGGGGGCATTGGTCGCTTCAAAGGCGGCTTTGGCTTGAGCGTTCATGGCTTTTTGGGCCGGGGTTAGCTTAGAGAGATCGATCGGCACAAGACTCGCCGGGGTCGCAATGGTCAAGGCAACAGGCGTTTGGGCGGGGAGCGGGTTGACGGACGGGTTGGCGGAATTGAAGGCGGGAAGCTGACCGGGTATTGGCAGTGCGTTGGGCGATCGATCGGCAGTTAGAGTTGGGGTAGTGGATTGGGCGGACGGAGCAGCTTGGGGCGGATGGAAGCGATCGAGGGTGAAGGCGATCGTGGGGAAGAATCCTAGTAGCGGCAGGAACAACCAAGGCCGAAGACCCAGGAAGGTTTTGACTTGGGTTTTGATCGGTGGCTTAGGCGCAAGTTTGGGCGCGGGGGCGGTGAGTTCACCGAAGGCTTGGATGATGGCGTCGTCGGTGGGATAGTCGGAGTCTTGAACGGATGCGGTTGGGCCTTTATGACGCGGTTGGGTCGCCAAATCGTGAGCGATCGTCCGTTCGATTTGAGCGAGATCGGCGACGATCGGGGAGGAGGTCTTGGGCAGGGAGGCGGGTTTTGAAGGGCGGAACCAGTTCATGGGGATTGTCGTTTGGAAGGCCGAAATCAATTTTTATATTACCGTGGGAATCGTTTCATTGGGCGGGTTCACCGTTGCGCATCATTTAAAACCTGATCGCCAATAGAACACCACTCTTGGCGCATTGAGGCATCTCCGTCCAGATTGCCGAGGTCGCGCCCGTCGAGTTCGGGGTGATTCAGGCGAAATTTTTTGTCCACAGCGCCGTAGAACTGCTGTCTGGAGAGGCCCGATCGTTCAAACCGGGCGATCGTCTCAGCACAGTTTTTAAAGGTTGTGGGTTTTGCGCCATTCCAGGTGGGCAGTTTGAAGTCTGGAATTTTCATTTCAGGGAGCGTCACTTGGGGGAACTCAAGTTGTGGAAGTTGTGGAAGATTGATTTTTGGAAGTCTTGGAAGCTGGGGCGATCGCACTTGTTCTTCGACGGCGGCAACCTGTGTTTGTCCGGTCTTCCAGAGATAGGACGCGATCGCTCCGCCTGCGAGTAGCATCGCGATTAAAAACCCGCGCCAGACCCAGGTCATCACCCAATCGATGGCCTTTACGCCCATCCATAGCCCTTTTAAGCACCACACCAGCAGTCGCCATGGTAACTTCACCAGCATCCACAACCCGTTTTCTTCCGGGAGATCTCGGTCCAGATTGCGATCGGGAATACTCAACGATCCCGATCGGTCTTCCTCTCCTCGTCGGGGTTGGGGCGGATAAGTGGTGGGGAAAGAGTGTGGGCTTGCTGGGGCGATCGCAACGGTGCGCATTTGGGACAGCGGTGACGACTGTGGTGATTGAGGCGAATGGGGTTGGGACTGCGGTTGGGGTTGGGATTGAAACTGCGGCTGCGGCTGAAATTGCGGTTGAGGCAAGGGGGACTGAAGCAGTGGCGCAAGGGTTTGGGGCGGGGAACTCGGGAAGGCCACGGGGTGTGGGGGAATGTAGGGCGCAAGATCGCCGACCGCGAGTCCGGGGAGTCCGCTGATGATTTGCAATCGCTGCATCACGTCTGAGGCACTTCGGACGCGATCGCTCACCTTTGTAGCCAGCATATGGTCGAGCAACTGTTCTAGGGCCGGGTTAAACCGGACAAACTGTCGCCAGTGCCAGTGATCATTCTGGTCGTCGTAGAGTTCGAGGGGCGATCGTCCGGTGACGAGCACTAAGGTGGTGACGGCTAAGGAGTATAAGTCGGTGCTGGGAGAGACGTCGCCGCGCAACTGTTCACGGGGCGAAAATCCAGGCTTATAAATCTGCGTGCCAGTCGCGATGCCGGACATCTGCATGGCGGTTCTAGCCACTTGTCGGACGCTACCGAAGTCAATGAGGAAGGGTTTGAGGCTGTTTTTTTCCCGAATTAAATTATCGGGCGAAATATCCCGATGCACCACGCCTCGGGTATGAATATAAATCAACACTGGAAGCAGATCTTGCAAAAACTGAATAGCTCCGGTTTCATCAAGGCGATCGCCGCCTTCGATCCATTGCTCATAGGTTTGCCCTGCAACGTACTGCTCAACAATCATCAAGACATCATGCCCTTCAATCTTGAGCGACAACTGCGCCCTAAATTCTGGGATTTGCTCATGGCGAAGCTGGTAAAGCGTCCCGGCTTCTCGCTTGAAAAGTTCCTCGGCTTTGCGCAGGATTTCGGGCGAATTGATCTGTGGCGCAAATTCTTTGAGCACGCACAATTCATTGAACCGCTGCCGATCGCGGGCGAGATAGGTCCGTCCGAAGCCGCCGTAGCCTAGGAATTGAGAGATTTCGTAGCGATTATCTAGGAGGGAACCATTGGAGATAGGGGAAAGTGGCGGCATGGGGCTTCGGGTGAATTTTGGGGTGAAATTCGATCGTAGATCACAGGATAATTATAGTGTGGTTTACCCCCAAACTTGGGTTTATCAACAGGTCGCGTATTCATAAAGTGACGTGCTGCCCCGCCTCACACGTCTCATTAGTCAGTTAACTTTGATTCTGGTTTAATTTGGCTGATGAGTAATCCAGACAGCAACACAATACTGCCTAAAAGTTGTCCGAAGCTGGGTAATTCTGCCAAAATCCAATAGGCAAAAACCATCCCTGCGATCGGACTAAAGCAGGAAACGATCGCCGACACCGATACCGGAGTTTCTCGAAATCCCTTTGCCCAAAGGGACTGTCCAATCACAATAATAATGCCCCCATAGACCGCCATCCACTGCCACAAAAATGGCGAGAAAACATCCCCAAAATGGCCTGGTCCATACAGCAGGTTTGCGACAATAAAGAAAAACAAGGTTCCCACACCTAGCCTAAAAATATGGGCAATTCCGAGTGAGATTTGAGATAGATACTTTTTGTTTAGTAGACTTGAAATCGCGATCAAAATAGAAGAAATAATCGTTAGAATTTCACCTTTCCCTAAGCTCAATGAAGTCGTTGAAGATAAGGAGCCATTGCCTAATACTGCAATCAGAACTCCGACTAAAACAATAATGGCACCGATGATTTGATTGCGAGTAAATTGTTCTTTTAATAAGACAATTGATGAAATCAGGACGATCGGGAGTTCGATACGCGCTAGTAAAATAATGCTATTTACGGGTGCAGTGGCTAATGCTAGAAAAATCATGGAGGGAATGAGTGCCCCAGACAACATCGCAGAAAGCACGAGCACCTTCCATTCCGATCGGGTTACTTTTTTGAATTCTGATCGGGTTAACTGCTTGCGATAAAACACAATCATCACCCCCAAGGCGCAAAGGTTTCCAGCAAACAGCACGTTGCAAAAAGAGATCGGATTGTGGCCATCCATAACGTGCTGAGCACCAATCTCTGTCAGCTTACGAATGACAGAACTAGAGGATGCCAAAATTGGGACGGCAAGCCATAAATAGACCTGCCCTGGGATTTTAGAACGATGATGCATGATGAATAGATGACGTGATTTGTAAAATTTTCAAATTGAGGTTACCTATCTTTGACTACAACAGACCTGATGAAGTAGTAAACGCACTCTTTAACCTAAGCAATGTACAAGTTCTGGTCAATTAACTAAAAATGAATGGGTCCAAATTTCTTAAAAAGATCCATTTATTAAGATGATTTCACAATTTTATCAGGATCGTGCCGATCGGCGGCGCTAAAATAGTCGTAAATTTGTACAATATAGCAAAGAATGTTACGTTTGCTTACTGTTCGACTTTTGATGTTGTAGTTACGGTTAAATCTGGCAAGGGGATAAAGTTTGCACCAGAAGACGTGAAATAGATTCGATTATAGGGAGATTGGGGTTATGGCGGTGAGTGATTGGTTCATGCTGATTCATCCGACGATCGCTGTTGTTATTGTGTTCCCGCTACTGGGAATTGTCCTCTATCAAGCGTGGCTGACCCGAACTCGAAGGTTGGCTTTAAAAGACGGTCAGAAAAGTTCGATTTTGGCAACTTCTGGGACAGAACACGTTCGCATTGGACGCATTTTGAGTGTGGCGGTGGTGATGGTGGCGTTGGTTGGATTAGCTGATCCAATTTTTTCTAAAATGCTGATGAATGAGGCATTACAGAAGACGCCCTTTCGACTACTCTTCTTAGGATTAACCGTTGGATTGACGGCCACATCTGTGATATTTCTCGATCGCGCTGCCGATCGAATCTGGCGGGGAACATTTGCGATTTTGACGGGGATGGGACTCGGGATTCTGGGGATGCAGCCGGAAATTTATCGCCGCGATTCAGAATGGTATGTGTCTCATTACTATTTGGGCATGATGGCGGCGATGTTAATGATCTTTTCATTGACGATCGTGCAGAATATTTATCGCGATCGGACTCAGCGTTGGCGAAATACTCATATCATTCTGAATAGCATTGCAACAGTATTGTTCTTTGCGCAAGGATTTACGGGTTCGAGAGATTTGTTAGAAATTCCGCTCAGTTGGCAAAAGCCCTATATTCAGCAGCTTGATAAGCAATCTTGTCGGACCCAACCCTGTACTGTTAAGGTTAAGCTTGAAGGGGTGAATTGAACCATTGAAAGCCGATCGGCCTCACTGGGTAAGTTTAATTGCTTGATAGGAACCAGATACACTATTGTCAACAGCAGTCTGAATCGCCTCGATACTGAATCGAATCCGGGGCCATGAGGTAGACAACAAAACAATGCTAGCAATTTGATGACTGACTAAGTTTTGCTAGTAGTGGAGATTTTGATCGGTCGTGATTATCAAATCATACTCATCTTGCTCCGCAACCGCGAGTAAATCTCCGTTTGTTAAAACCGCCCAGCCACGTTCATAGGCTGTATTCAGAGTATGGTCTAGCCATGATCGGCGCAAAGGAACTAGTGGGATCTCAAAGTCGAGAAGAGTGCTAAGAATAGGGTACGCTGTAGGACACTGGATTGTACCCGCGTCGGATAGACTTCGCCCTATGAATTTCATGAATTTTAGTTTACTGCTGGCCGCCAGTGCGTCTAGTGTGATTGGACAGTTTTTCTTAAAGTCTGGAGCAGAGAAATTTGGGAAAGTTGAGTTTACCAGCCTCAACAGTCTCGTCATGACGGTCCTAAATATTCTGTTTATTCCGCAGGTGATGGCGGGCATTATGGCCTATGCGATCGGGTTGTTTGCCTACATTTTTGCCTTGTCTCGAATGCCCATTAGCATCGTCAGTCCATCGATCGCCATGAGCTATGTTTTTGCCGTCTTAATGGGACGATTCATATTCGGTGAAGTCGTCCCGGTCACGCGCTACATCGGTATGGGCATGATTGTGTGCGGCGTTATCTTCATCATGAAAGACAAATAATCGCCTAACCCATTGCCTCCAACAACGCTTTCGTTTGCATTGCCGTCTTATTCCAAGAAAACTCACTCGCCCGTTTCAGCCCCCGATCGCGCAGATGTTGTCGCAGTGAAGCATCCGTTATCACCTGCGCGATCGCACTAGCCATCGCCTCCTCATTCATCGGATCAACCAAAATCGCCGCATCCCCCGCCACTTCCGGCATGGACGACAGGTTCGATGTAATCACCGGAGTCCCGCAGGCCATCGCTTCTAGAATCGGCAACCCAAAGCCTTCCCATTGGCTCGGAAAAATAAGGGCGATCGCATGATTGATCAGCACCGGAAGCTCTTTGTAAGGAACATAGTTCAACACCCGAAGCTTGACTCCAAGATCCCACGCCAGCCCCTCGATTTGAGGCGTATAGCGCGGGTCAGACGGCCCCGCAATCCAAAACTCGAAGTCGTCATGGTGAGGAACTTTTGCAAAGGCTTGAATAGCACGGTGAATATTTTTGTAAGGATTGAGCCGTCCTAGGTAGAGGACATAATTTTGCGTGGGTAGATCTAAGAACCGAAAATTTCGATCGTCGTAGCCTTGGGGAATGACCGTAAGTTTGGTCGCAGGCACCGCGCAGAATTTCATTGCATCATTGGCCGTCGATTCAGAAACACAAATGATCTGTTTGGCCTGCTTCAGCACCCGAGGAACATAGTGACGATAATACTGATACAGAGGCGATCGCGCGCCTGAAAATCGAAGGGGAATGAAATCATGAAGCGTCACTACAGCGGGAATGCGAGAGCCGAGGGGAAGTTCAGGAATGGGGGAAAACAGCAGATTCCCACTGAGCTTTTTAACTCGTGTTGGCAATCGAAACTGGGTCCAAACAAGCCGCCGAAAATAACCGAGAGGGCCGTGATCTGGGTTGAGATTGTGAGGGACCGGATGCAGATCAAGATGGGGATATCGATCGTGCCAGTCCGCCTGCATTGCCTCATTAATTAAGAGCGCCGGATTGAGATCCTCTAGTTTTGGGATGACATTGTTGATATAAATGCTATGTCCCGTTGGGCGGTTCATCAAGACAGACAGATTGACGATTAAGCGATCGTTCATAGTGTGATTTGATGCGGGGTTTGATGCGGGGTTTGATGCGGGGTTTGAATGATGGGTTGATGCAATTCAACGTCTTCTCGTTGGGTTTGGGGCACGGCGAGCCATGCCCCTACAGATCCGGGTTTCAGAGATTGTAGTAGGGCATGGCCATATCGTGCCCTAGACCTGATTTTAAGAACGAATCACCAAATCATTTAAAGCAGCTTGGCGACACCATCCTCGCGTGCGGCCTTCTGGACTGCGGCGGCAACAGCCTGCGCCACTCTGGGATCAAAGGCCGAGGGGACGATGTTGATACTGGTGAGTTCCGCCGTGGGGACTAGGGCCGCGATCGTCAGGGCGGCCTGCAAATACATGTTAGTGGTCAATGAGGTCGCGCGACAATCGAGTGCGCCTCGGAACAGTCCGGGGAACGCCAACACATTATTGATTTGGTTGGGATAGTCGCTGCGTCCGGTGGCCATCACGGCGACGAGACCTTTAACAAGTTCAGGTTGAATCTCTGGGATTGGATTCGCCATCGCAAACACGATCGGATTGGTACCCATGGATTTGACCATTTCCACACTCACCACTCCCGGCGCACTCAGCCCTAAGAACACGTCTGCGCCTGCCATGGCAACCGCTAGATCGCCAGAGGTCTCGACCGCAACCGCTTGTTTGGCTGAATTTAAATCGGTGCGATCCTGGGATACAATGCCCTTCGAGTCACAGACCCAGATATTTGTTGCGCCGCCTTTTTTGAGCAGTGCGCCTACTGCGATTCCCGCCGCCCCTGCGCCATTGATCACAATTCGGACATCAGCAATGTTCTTCTTCACGAGCTTCAATGCATTCGTCAATGCGGCCAACACTACGATCGCTGTTCCATGTTGATCGTCATGAAACACGGGAATATTCAGTTCCTTCTGCAATCGCGCTTCGATTTCAAAACAACGCGGTGCAGCGATGTCTTCTAGGTTCACGCCACCGAAGACGGGAGCGATGCGTTTGACGGTTTCAATAATTTCTTCTGTGTCCTGCGTCGCGAGACAAATCGGAAACGCATCAACACCCCCAAATTCTTTGAACAACATCGCTTTACCTTCCATCACAGGCATAGACGCTTCCGCCCCCAGATTGCCCAAACCCAAGACCGCGCTGCCATCCGTGACGATCGCCACCATGTTTTGTTTGATGGTGTATTCGTAGACTTTATCTGGGTCTTTGGCGATCGCCATACAGACGCGACCGACTCCTGGCGTGTAGGCCATAGCGAGGTCGGATTGATGGGTGAGCGGTACTCGGCTGTTGACCGTGATTTTGCCGCCGAGGTGCATTTTAAAGGTGCGATCGATCGCTGAGAGAACGGTCACATTGGACAGCGCCTTGACGGCTTGGATAATCGATTCTGCGTGCTCGGTGCTAGATGCGTCGATGTCCATTTCCCGCACGGAGATGTCGCGGGTTTGTTCTATCAAATCGATTTGGCCTAAGTTGCCGCCGAGATCGGCCACCGCCTGAATGACTAAGGTCAGCATTCCAGGATGATTGGGCGTCTGGAACCGAATGGCTACACTGTAGCTCGGATTGGGGGTGAGGGTTTCCATAATAAGTCGTCGTTTGGCCTGGAAAATAGGGATTGTGTTGAATCAGGCTCTAAATTTTAGGCCGACAAGGGGACCGATGGGAAATAATAGAGTCAGGAATATCGAAGCAACCCCACGCCCCAACCCCTATGCCAACGCTCTACACCGAAGCCATTATCTACGCGCCTCGCCAAACGGTGTGGGAAGCGATCGTGTACAAAGATCGCTGGCGGTTTTGGAATACCTTTTTGTACGATTGCAGCCCGCGAGTGGGCTTTGTTCCGGGCAAGGAGGTGCTCTTGGCGGTGCGGCGGGTCTCTGGAGATGAACCGATAGAGTTTCGGGCGAAGGTGCGCTCTGTGATGGATGGCTACGGGGTGCAGTGGCGCGCGGCGGTGCCGGGATTTTCGAGTGAGGTGTCTATTGAGCTGCAAGATGTGGGCGGCGATCGGACGAAGTATTTGTACCAAGAAAAAATTTCGGGTCTGGCCGGACGACTGGCCCTTTCGTTCATTCGCGAGGACCAAACCCGTGGAATGGGACGCATGGCGCAGGAGTTACGCCAATACGTCGAGCGCTGAACTTAGGCCGCTTTGGCTCTCAAAGGGACTGGAAACCCATGCATCACCGGACGAGGGCAGGCGTCGGAGGTTTTGTGCAACAGGCGAGGAATTCTGGCGCTGTTGTAGACCCGGAACTCGCGCTCTAGCGTCGTGGCGGGCGATCGCACCGCTTGGTTAAGGACGGTGGAGCCATGGAGATCGGAGACCGATCGATGGAACGTCCCCGGTGGAATGCGCAAAATATCGCCGCGTGCATCAAGCCGCACCATGTGAAACGGAACCTGCCAGCTAAAGTTGACTAGGTAAAACGTCCGCCCGCCCGTTAAGGACAGGAGGTTATCTTCTTGGTGAGGATGCAGATAAAACTGCCAAAACCCATCCTGAGTGTTGTTTGGGCTGACGGCGGGGCCTTCATGAATCACGAGATCGCGCGCGTTGGAAGTGCCGATCGTGATGTCAAAAAACCGAACGCTGGGCGTATCTCGAAACTTTGTGTAGGAAATAAGTTCAAACATAGGACTCTATTTTTGATCAAATATGCCCTAGATGATGACGGATTAACAATAAACATTGTGTTAAAACCATCACATTTTCGATCGATCTATTTTCGATCGATCGATTAGGTCTAGTACTGCGCGGCGTACGTAATGTCTGTCTTGAAATCAATCAAACTTAGAGCATTAATCTATTCTTCGTTGGGTTTGGGGCACGGCATGGCCATGCCCCTACAAATCCGGGTTTCAGAGA
>JAYUJY010000188.1:0-1130 GCA_043764895.1 Synechococcales cyanobacterium
ATGGAAGTGCCACGCTAGAAGCCTCCGGTATCGTACATCAAATTTAATCAAGCTCTAGTCCCCATACTAAGGGCACAGGTTCGCTCAAATCGCACAACATCCAAGACATTTCACGAAACTTAATGTGTTCCATCAGAATTGGCAAATGGCCTTCTCAATCCTGGCTTCAGCACCCGACCCATCGAGGGATATCCAGCAAATCAACCCCTCAAGATCACGTTTCGGTCAACATTCGGCGCGATCGGCTTTCGGAATCATGCTCCCCCAGAATTGGGGGCTGGGGGGCCAATCCCTACCAACCAAAGAGCGCCGGGACCGGAATCGAGGGAACTTCAGGGGTCTCGATAGTAGGCGTGTCTCCGATGCGGGTTTCGGTGCAGAAGGTGGCCGTGCTGAAGCCTCCGAAGCGCTTGACGGTGCTGGTGCGGACTCGTGTGTAGTCATTGGGGAACCAGAAGCGTTCGCGGGCGCTCATGGTCTCGTAGTCGGTGGTGAGGACGAGGCCATCTTCGTCGTCCATTTCGTAGTGACCCACGACGGGCATCACTTCGGCATAGCCTTTCTCGCGCAACAGCCGTCCATTGCGTCCCGTTTCATCGTCAGGCACCAGGGCAAAAACCGTTTCGCCTTCGTGCTGTTCGCCTTCTTCGCGGTCCCATTGCATCGTGCCGCACCAGCTTACATAGGCTCCGCCGATCGCAAGGTTTGGATCCACTTCATGGAGTTGACAGAGTTCGATGATGCGCGGGTTTTCTTTTTCAAAGGCTTCGACGGTGATTTTGGATCCGCCTTTTTCAGCGCGTTTGAAGGCGAGGTGGTGGGTGGTGCGCTGTGAATTCCAGACGCCTGAACTTTTTTTGAAAAACTCTAGTGCATTCATGATGTTGATGAGGAATGAGTGGATGAGAGGGTGTAGTGATCCAGGCGCAGCGATCTAGTCTTTATATAAATATTGCATTGGACGCTGGATCACAGGCGATCGGCTTGCACTAATTCCTGACTCGAAATCCTTAATTTATGAGAAATTTAAAACTTTTTATTAAATGTAGCGATTTTTACTAAAACAAAGTGGACAGATTGTCAACTGATTTGCTACTATGATACACAAATCGTTAATTAATTGACGCATC
>JAYUJY010000189.1:0-18886 GCA_043764895.1 Synechococcales cyanobacterium
CAGAGAATGTAGGGGTTTGGCTCGCCGAACCCTAAACCCAACGAAGAAGCAAGCTAATAGCGACCCTCATTTTGATTTCAATAAAGGGCTTATTTACGCTGCACAGTACTAGTGCTGTGGGATTAGGGCAGAAGTACACATCAATTTAGAATACCGCGTGATGATGATTGGAGTGATCGAATCTAAATGATGATTACTTTAGGAACTATAGGACCTCTCCAAGCAGAGTCGATCGGATTTGCCGATGACAGATAGTGTTTCGCCTCGCCGCCCTCAAACCCCACAACATCACCAACAAGAAGGCGATCGCACCTCATGACCTTGCGATACAATACAGAGAGCTATTTTTAATGAGAAAGTCCATTTAAAACTCATGAGTAAACTTAAAGTCCTTGAAGCACGTAAAATTTGTCCAGCTATTTATGATATTAAATGTCGAATGGATTGTGATAGGGGAAGAGACGAGTAATGGCAAGAGATTTATTTCATGATATCGTCAAAGATGCATTGATTACCGAAGGCTGGCAAGTCACCCATGACTCATTTCCCATAGACTACGGTGACGTCCAAATGCAAATCGACCTCGGCGCTGAACGCCTACTTGCCGCCCAACGCAACACTGAAAAAATTGCAGTAGAAATCAAGAGCTTTACCAAACCCTCCGCTATCTCCGAATTTCACACCGCAGTCGGACAATACTTCAACTATGGTCATTTACAATATTAAAACCGGAGGTATGCAATGGAAAACTAACTCAGTATCGACAAGCCATCCAAGACATCCTTACCGAACATAGTCAAATTCAACCTGCCTATGGTGACATTCAAATGAAACTTCTCTTTGATTTGGATCACGATCGCTATCAACTCCTCCACACAGGCTGGCAAGATGAACGTCGAGTCCATGGAACCTTGATTCATATGGATTTAGAAGGCCATAAAATTTGGATCCAATACGACGGCACCGAAGTCGGCGTCGCCAACGAACTCACCGATCGAGGGATTCCAAAAGACGACATCGTACTGGCATACCACTCTCCTTTCATGCGTCAGTATGACGGTTTTGCCATTAGCTGATTCACCCCCTAATTTTTCACGTCATGTATGCATTTATTCGAGATGACCAGCCTTTTGATTTGGCTTTTCGATCGCCTCTTCGCGAAACTTGAATCTAAGCTATGAGTTATAATAAGTGCCCGTGCAAAATTGATCATATATTCATTTAGCTGCTACTATGATTGATAATTATTGTAGGGCTTATCTAGGTAAAAATGAGATTCATTCAAGAACTTAGCCCAGAAACAGCGAGTATGTTAAGTCGAATCTATCACCAAAGTAAGCATTTTGCGGTTCGACGATGTTCTCATTGCATATTACTCAGCTTTGAGGGTTTTACGATTACAGGATTGATGGCCATCTTTAAGGTGAGTCGGATCACGATTTATAATTGGTTTAACGCCTGGGAAGAGAATCATTTAGCGGGGCTATATAATCACCCAGGTCGAGGACGAAAACCTTTATTTACGCCTGAGCAACAATCTCAGATTAAAGAGTGGGTAAAAGAGAGTCCTAAAAATTTAAATGGCGTAATGAGTAAGATTAAAGAGACCTGGAACGTAAAAACGAGTAAGGATACCGTTAGGCGCATATTAAAATCATTATCGATGAACTGGAACCGTGTCCGTAGAGTCGTATTTGGAGAGCCAGATGGGTGCGACCCCTATTTGATATAATGATCAGATAGAAATAATACGCAGTTTCAAAGCGTACAAGGAGAACAAATGGGCGCTTAATTGCTGGGTATCGACGGGATGCAAGTCAAGATAGAAGTGACGATCGAGCTAAGTCGTTCAATGTTGACGAGTGAAGAGCAAATATAGGCAAGCCTAAACGAAGCCGGGAGTATTACAACGTTGTCGGCTCTGAAGTATTTAGAGATGGTACAGCGATCGAGATAGCAGGCGAGGTGATGCGTACTAAGGGAGAACAATCGAAAGCGTATCAAGGTCTCGTCAAAACTCGCCTATGGTTCAGCCCGCGAGGTTCAAAGAGACTTATCTGAAAACCATGCCCGGAAGGTCGCCGTCTCCTATATTCAAAGAGTCAGTGAAACAGTTGCCAGTATTATCGAAGCGAAAGAAGAAAGTTGGAACGATGTCCCGCCCCAACTAGATGCCCCGATCCATAGCGTCGCCATTGGCTTAGATGGCACTTGTATGCTGATGTGTGAGACGGGATGGCGAGAGGCGATGGTCGGAACGGTTAGCCTTTATGACATCGACGGAGAACGACAGCATACGATTTATATGGGTGCAACTTCAGAATATGGCAAAGCCTCGTTTCTAGACCGTCTAGAACGAGAAATTGAGCGCACCAAAGCCCGTTATCCCGAGGCCATCTATATCGGTATTGCGGATGGAGCCGCCTCAAATTGGCAATTTCTCAACCAGCATACGAGTCAGCAGATTCTTGATTTTTATCATGCATCGGGTTATCTCGGTGCGGTTGCTACCGCCCTTTACCCGCAAGACGTGAATCAACAAAAGCAATGGCTCATTCAGAGTTGTCATCAACTCAAGCATGAAGCAGGCGCAGCGACGCTACTTTACGAACAAATGGCACAGCTATCCCAGTCCGACACCCAGACCAAAGTCATTCAAGAAAAGTTGAATGCCGCTGTCACCTATTTTCATAACCATCTTCATCAAATGAACTATTCCAATTACTGTGACCGGGCCTATCCGATTGGGTCGGGTGTCACTGAGGCGGCCTGTAAAACCGTGATTAAACAACGCTTGTGCTGTTCGGGAATGCGATGGAAAGAAACGGGTGCAGCCGTGGTCCTCAGTTTAAAAGCTTTAATTTTAACGCCGACTCGCTGGAATCAATTCTGGGATAAGCTCAACCAATATGGTTTTCCTATCTCCCTTTAATTATATCAAATTGAGGTCGCACCCCCACAGGATATCGAAGAGTCGGAGATTCATGCGAATCATGTCGAAGCGTATAATGCGTCGTTAAGACGGAATAATTCAGCGTTTCGCCGGAAAACGAATACCTATGCAAAAACGGTAGAGGATTTACAAAGAACACTAGATTTACAGTGGGTTATTCATAACTTCGTCCGCGTTCATTACACAACAAAAGTGGTTCCTGCGGTGAAGATAGGCGTTCTGGAAACCGGGTTGAATTGGGAGGATCTATTTAAGATTAGGTATACAGCCTAACCCCGACTAGCTATACTTTACAACTCTCCCAGGCTGTGGAACCAGTCCCCTAGCTGTAGATTCCCTAAAGAAATGCCCGAAACTCAGCGATCGTCAGCCCTGCATCTTGAATAATTCCGCCCATGGTGAATGCCTTAATGGGATTATTACGAGGCACCACCACTTGTCGAGTGCCATTGCTCATTACAATATGTTTGCTTTGCCGAATGATGTTAAATCCAGCTTTTTGTAAAGCTCTGACTGCATCAAGATGATTGACTCTAGGTAGTTTTTGCATAACGTTTAAGCTGCGATTTCAACTTCTCTTGTTTCGAGTCCTTGTAAACGATCGTTCAAAGCCGCTAAATATTCTCGAATTGCATCTTGGATATTAATCAATGCTTCTTCTTCTGTATCGCCTTCTGACCAGCAACCGGGCAATGCAGGAACCCCGATCGTAATTCCCTCATCTGATCTATATATTGTGACTTGATAACGCATTTCAATCACTTTAATTACGGCCTACGGTCCCTAGTATAGCGTTCTAGATGACCGATCAGACTTCTAGGATCTTTTCTATCGAAAGATGCACCTCTACGATTCGGTTAACGATCGACATAGGATGATTTTAGGGATCTTTAGCGATCGTCCTCCTGTTGTAGATACTGTGGGGTTGCAGGGCGAGAGGAGGAGCGATCGGTTATTTTATGAATCAAGTTTTAGCACTAGAGCTAATGCTTGAGTAATCGATCGCATCGTCGTCGGATCAACACTTCCTAATTGCCGAATGAGACGTTGTTGCGAAACTGATCGGACTTGAAAGGTGTCGGCGGCTGAGGTTTTAATCAATTGGTTTTCGAGTGAGAGAGCAAGACGAACCATCCAAGGGACTTCTAAAAAGGCGTTATTCCATCCTGTAATCGGGACGACAACTTTTAATCGGAGGGTTCCAATTTCATCGCTGTTAACAATAATAGCTGGACGAATTTTACTGAGTTCGTCGCCGAGGGTTGGGTTGGCATTGTATAACCAGATTTCGCCTCTACGCATAGTCTTGGTACTCTTGAAAATCATCTGGGTCTTCGTCGGTCCATTGGGTCAGTTCGCTTCCAGGTTCATAGAAGAGACGCATTCGATCGGCGGCTTGGACGAGGCTCAGATGTTTTGATGGCGCAATGTTTTGTCGCAAGAGACGTGAAGCGACTTCGATGATTTCTAGCGTTTCTTCCGGGGTGAAGTGTTCCAGTGCTTCGAGGACTTCGAGTTTACTCATGAGTTTTAAATGGGTCTTCTCATTGAAAACGACTCCCTCTATTGTATCGCAAGGTCATGAGGTGCGATCGTCCTCTCGTAGCTGGTGCGGCGATCGTCTCCACTATTACCGTACGATTTCATGCTGACCACTTTAAGGATTAGATCGATCGCTAATCAAGCCGCATAAAGCTCCAACGATCGAGGTACAGGCAAAACCCGATCGGATTCCTGATAAGACTCAATGAGCAGTTCGAGAACTTCCTCAGCCATTTCTACCGCCTCAGCATAGGTTGATCCATGGGTCCGGGCATAAGGACCAAACTCAGGCAAACTGGCAATATATTTTTGGTCTTCATCAGACCATTGAATCAAAATGCTATAGGGATATTTCATCAGTCCTAACCTCGCTGTTTTGTCTTTACCGTCACCGATCGATCGCCCCTCAATCTCCTTGACCCGATCGATCGCCCCTCCAAACCTCTCCCAGTGGGAATATCCGATCGCGTCACGCCAAAAAAGAAGTGATAGCATACTAATAAGCCATAATCAAACTTAAAACGGTGAATACCCGATGTTCTTCCATCCCACAATGCTGCTGCTCATCCCTGGCATGATCCTCGTGTGGTGGGCGCAGCAGCGCGTCAAAGGCACCTACGAAAAATATTCTCAAGTTCAGTCCACCATGGGCATGACGGGCGCAGAAGTCGCCGAACTGATTCTCAAACGCATGGGCGTTCATAACGTCACTGTCGAACCTGTTGCTGGCGTGTTGAGCGATCACTACGACCCTAGCGCCAAAGCCGTCCGCCTCTCTGAAGGCATCTACGGGTCCACCTCTCTCGCCGCCGCCGCTGTTGCCGCTCACGAATGCGGTCATGTGCTGCAAGATGTGGAAGGCTATCAGGCCATGAACCTTCGATCGGCCCTCGTTCCAGCCGTCAACCTCGGATCGAATATCGGTCCGATGATGATCATGGCCGGGTTTGCATTCGGTTCATTGGGTGGCTTTAGTATGTTCTTTGTGTACATCGGATTGATTCTATTTTCATCGACGCTGGTGTTTCATTTAGTGACCCTTCCAGTGGAGTTCGACGCATCTGCTCGTGCATTGCGGTTGATGGATGAATATGGCATTTTGCAGGGTGAAGAAAACAAAGGCGCACGTAAGGTTCTAGATGCAGCCGCCTTTACTTATGTTGCTACTGCCCTGTACGCCTTCTTGCAGATCTTGCAGTACCTCATCATGATCTTTGGTTCCAGCCGCGATTAGTTCACTAGTGTGGGTTTTTGGGCACAGCAAGCCACTCCCCTACAGATCCGGGTTCCAAAGAATGTAGGGACATGGCCATGCCGTGTCCTGAACCCAACTGATTGGCCAGCCTGTTAGATCTCTCTTACCGATCGGCCAAATCCTTAATCCAAGTCGTCAAAATCGGATTCACAATTTCGGGTGCCTCATCCTGCGGACAGTGCCCCAACCCTTCGAGTTCAATAAACTGTTCCACTGCTGGATACGCCTCAAACGCCCGACCTAAGGCGATCGGTTCCCAAGGATCCGCATTACCCCAAAGAACAATAGCCGGACAACTCAAACGGGGAAACAAATCCTCTGGCAACGGTCCTTGAGAATAGGCTGTGAACGCCAAAAATACATCTGCCGCTTCAGGTTCACTCGCAGGCGCTAATAAGTAATTGACCAATTCATCTGTCACGGCCTCAGGACGCTTGTACGCCTGCAACAAAATTTTCTTCACCGTCTTCGGCTGGGCGATTTGTTTAAAGAAGAAATTACCGATCGGTTTGACCTGCAAGACATTTTGCAATAGCGGTGCAAGTTGTTTGTAGAAGGGTTGGGTCGCTCGTTTTCGATCATGCAATAGTCGCAAAGAACAATTCAATAACGCCACTCCGCTCACCCACTCCGGATCGTCTACCGCCGCCTGCATCGCCACAATACAGCCAATAGAATTGCCCACCAACACCGCAGGACCGCCCACCACCTCCCGACAAAAATCAATGATCTGCTGTCCCCACGTCTCAAAGGTATAGCTCGCCCCGACACCGGGCGTCGGCTTATCCGATTGACCAAACCCGAGCAAATCGATCGCATACACCCGAAAATTCTGCGCCAACTCCGGACTATTCTTGCGCCAGTGATAGAAAGACGCCCCAAACCCATGAATCAGCACCACCGGAATCCCCGTCGTCCCCGACTGCTGATAGGCTATTGTCACCGTCTTTTCCGGGGTCAATGACCACTGCCACCGTTCCGAATCACTAGACCTATTTTTGTCCGTAGACGACTTTACATTCAGCATCACATTCACTAGACGGAGATCCAGATCTAATTGTAACAACTTGTAATGAATCTACGACAGGTCAACCCTCCCAAAAACAAACCCCGTCTAAAAACGATCGATCGACCCTTAATCTCGCTAAACTAATAAAGAACTCACCGTTCAAAATTCTACATTCGTAATTCTCCATTCTCCATGGCAATCACAACGATCGGCGGCTATGCTCCAGATTTCGAGTTACCGGGCACAGACGGCAAGGTTCATCATTTGGCTCGGTACTTAGAGTCCCATCAGGCGGTATGTGTGGTCATCATGTGCAACCACTGCCCCTACGTGAAATTAGTCCTCGATCGGCTCAAAGCGCTTCATCAAGACTATGCCCCCAAAGGCGTAGCATTCATCGCGATGAACCCCAATGACGCGGTACAGTTTCCTGAAGACAGCTACGAGAAAATGAAAATCTTTGCCACTGAGCAAGGCCTTCTCTTCCCCTACTTGCGTGACGAAAACCAAGACGTAGCCCACACCCTCGGCGGAACCCACACCCCTCACGTCTTCTTGCTGAATCAACAAGGTGTCCTCGTCTATAGCGGCGCAATTGACGATAACATCCAAGACCCTGCCGCCGTCAAAACCCAATACCTCCGTGACGCGATCGACCGTACCCTCAATACCCAACCCATCCCCCAGCCCACCACCGAAGCGATCGGCTGCTCCCTAAAATGGCGACGCCAACGCCCTGCCTAAAACTCCGAGTTCACAATTCTCAATTCTCAATTCTCAATTCTTCCTTCGTCCGGGGGACGATTAAGGCATCGATCGTTGCCTTAATCGTCCCCGCCAACGGCACCGCAATAAACACCCCTAAAATCCCCGCAATCTTCAGCCCCAACAGGAGCGACACAAAAATCCAAATGGGGTTCAATCCCGTCAGGTCTCCCATAATCTTCGGCGCAATTAAGTTATCTCGAATCTGTTGCAAAATCGTTCCGGCCATTCCCACCGAGAACGCCAGCCAAAAATCTTGAAACATGACCAGCAACGTCACCCCCCCAATCCCCAGCGCCGCCCCGACAAATGGAATCAGTTCCGCCAGCCCAATCAGCAACGCAAACAGCAACGCATAGGGCACTCTTAACACCAAAAAAATCGGAATCAGCGTCATCGTCATGAATAGTGCTAAGACAAATTGACTCAGGAAAAAGTTGTGGAAATTAACTCGCAGCGCATGGCCAAACGCACTCCCAAATCGATCGGGTAATCGCCCAATCAAACCCCGCCACAGTTGGCCTCCGTAGAGCAACATATAAAACGCCATCACAATCACAAAAATCGTATCCACCAAGCTGGACAACGTTCCGATCGCCACCCCCAGCGCCTGTTTGGCGAGTTCTTGACTTTGACTCTCAATTTGTCCACTCACCCGACTGCTCAACGCCTGCAAATCGATTGGGAAATTCTTACTTTTTGCCCAAGCATCCAGTCCAAGAACATGCCCCCGACTGGTCTCTAGCCAATTTGGGATATTGTTAAAAAGTTGCACACTTTGAGTCACCAAAATCGGAACCAGCGTCACCCCCACGATTCCTAAAACAGCCACTGTCCCTAACAGCACTAGAATAATCGCCCCCGATCGAGGCACCCGCACCCGTTCTAGTCCCCGCACCACATAGTCCAACAAAAACGCCAAAATCGCCGACACAATCAACAGCGTCACCAACTGCTGAAAATAGGACACAATCCCGCCCAGCACCCACACATTCAACGTCACCGTCGGGAACAACAACCCAAAATAAAGGAGGCGCTTCAGATCTCGGTTCTCTATCATGGATGACGCCTAGGATAATGTTGCGCGTTTTCGTAACCCGAAGCCGACAAGCAACCCGATCGCCACTGTTCCCCACCCTAGGGGCATCGGCATCCAGAGATCCGTCACGATGTGATTTTTTTTGCCTGAATAGAGACTCCAAGTGCGATTATTCACCGCCATCGTTAGATTAAAGAGTGTGCTAGGGTCCACAAAACTCTCGGTGCCTTGCAGCCCAAATGCCCTTAAATCCACATCAAAGGTTAATCGATCGTGTTCAAATAGGAGCCAGTTCCCTTGATCAATCGTTACATGGGACATCACGTTCGGGAGGCCGCTTGCGGCGTTATTCATCCGATCAGTCTGAAAGAAGCGATTAAACGACTGCTCCAATTCCGTTGTGGTATGGAAGGGAATGGTCACGAGGGATTCTTGCGGGGAAAGCGATCGCAAAGAGCCTTGAACACGCTCGGTCTGCTGTCTCACCTGCTGAAGAAAGGCTTGTGCCGTAGGATTCGTATAATTTTCAAGCCGAATTCGGTGGGTCAACTGTCCCGCGTTGGGACTCTCGAACTGAATCCCGAGATTATAATCCACGCACCCGGTCAAGAGCGCACAACAGCTCACCAGCCCCACAATAGCCACTAGCCGAACGATCGATCGGCCTAACAATTTGCATAAGAAAAATTTGCCGAGGACTGATTGCAACATCATGTCTGACTCAAGAGACAACAGTGTCCCTATCGTACTCTACAACAACAAAACGGACTGCTTCCGAATACTCTTCCCCGGCTGGAGCTGCACCAACACATCCGTCAATGGCAAGACCCGAACCGCATTATGCTGCACGTTAACTTGATACACCTTTTGGCAAGTCGTGTCAAACGCTGTCAGCCAGCCGCTCTTGGCATGATAGGCTCCCGTGTCAATGTCGATCCAGCCGTTCCCACTCACGATGTCTCCCGGTGTGACGCCCGAAAAGGTGAAGGTAATCGTGTGCCCGGTAATGATTAACTTGTCCGCGAAAAAGGGCTTTTGGCTCGTGTGAAAATCATCCCGAATCCAGCAAAACTCCTGAAAACCCTGCTGCTCAATGGGGCGGTTGGGATGGACGCCTGCATGAACAAGCCACAGGTCTCCGAGATCAAGGTACGTCGGGAAGGTCCGAATCCACTCCAAATGTTCGAGCAGCGATTCAACGTTGTCGTAGCTGGCCATGGTCGCTCTGCCGCCACTGTGGAGCCAGTTCTGAAGTGCGGGTGCAAAGACCTGACCATTGGGAAAGGCTTCGAGGAGCATTTGTTCATGGTTGCCCAAAACGCAAGAGTAGCCACTCGATCGGACGTACTCTACAACTTGGGCACTTTTTGGACCGCGATCGATTAGGTCGCCGAGAAAGTATACTTCATCGCCTTTTTGGGGCGCTATGGTATCCATCAACATCATGAGGCCATCGTAATGGCCATGGACATCTCCGATAACAATGCGTCGATTAGAACTTTGTCTCATGATGCGATGCGTGCCTTCCAACAATGGACTCAACTAGGAATTTAGACTAAACTCATAAATTTTTCACCAATCACTCTATTTTCAGGGGAAATCAACATTTCCTGAAATCGTAGCGACAGTAGATAAATCAATGATGAACTAAGGTTGCCCGAAATACATCGATCAAATCCCTCGATCGGATGAATGCTCATCACTCTCCATGAAAACTTCATAGAGCATCCGGCTCAATCCAATGGTTTTATCCAAATATCCTGTTATCAAGTCAATCTGATGGAATTTACCGTCCTAGCGCACGGATAAAATCGCCCAGTTCCGCAAAAATCGATCGTCCTTTTTGACCCGTCCCCAGTGCTATTGAGATGATTCCATCCAATTTCTCTGTATCTGGCTTCAGGAGTTCCTCTGCGGCGACGCTCCAGATTCCCTCTTTTTCGATCCACACTTGCCAAGGCGTTGGATAAAACCGGGTCAATGCAACTGAATCGTCAATGGGTCGCAGGTAGTAGCACGGCTCGATCGTCGTCAAAAATCGATCGCGCAATGCCCGCCCCGCGTAACCAATGCCCACGATACTGACATCTTCCAAGCGAGGGATAAAGATGACGACTGGAACATTCCCGGCCTGATTGCAGAGTTTTTCCACCGCCCAAACTTCCACTGCCGTTGGTGCAACAATAATGTAGAGCTTATCCCCCTCGTCAATATGCTCTTCCGCCTCAGTAGTTTGCCGAGATCCAGCGACATCCACACTCCGATATTGAAAAGAAAAGTCTCCCCAGCCCTGTTTCGCCCAAGCCGCCGTCCCCGCGTCCGTAAAGAACACCTTGAGACTAGGTCCGAGTTCTGCAAAGGCTCCCACAAACTGCTGCGCAATAGGCATCACCTTCAGTTCTGGAAACAGGACTTCAATAGACAGCCTCGTGTAGCCAGCCTCAAGAGCCGCTTTCGTGGCTGCCTGTGCCTGAGCGATCGCCTCTTCCAAGGAATCGGGCAGCGAAGGTTGGTGGACTAGCGGTTGGATAGACGGTTGAAGATCAGTCATCTTAGTAAATATTTTAGTAAGCAGTAGTAAAATCAAGACCTAATTTTACCGTGTTTGCTGAGTTGCTGATTGAACCCGTGAATCTAGTCGCTAATCTCTCTAGTCGTCTGCGGCTTAAATAATCCAGCAATTCAACTCCTTCTCGTTGGGTTTGGGCACATTGAGCCATTCCCCTACTCCCGCGAAGAAGAGAGCAATGCTCCGATTATTTTACCTAGTTTTCGCGCTTAAAACATGCCTGCCATGTTCAGCAACCGGGTGATGCTAGGAGGCAGATCAGAGCTAAGACGAAGGGGAATTTCAGAGGTCGATCGCGCTTGGGCATAGGCGGGCGTGAGAAAGGGTCTATAGGTTTGGGCTTCAGGGGTGAACTGTTTTACAAACGCGAGGCTAATTCCCCGCACGGCAGCGCGCAAAGGCTCCATTTCGGCCCCGGTGCGTTCTTTGACGAGGGTTTGGCCGACGTTCAGCCGATCGCTGACACTGAGATGCGTGGCGGCTATTGCGGTGAGCAAATATTTTGGCTGAGACAACTGCATAAACGGCTGAAGCTGCTGGTCAAACGTCGGCGTTAGGCCGTCGTCGGTGCTGGTGAGCATTAGGACAGGCGTTTTGACTTGGGAGAGACCTGCGCTTCCGAAGATGCGGCCCGCTACGGGATTGAGCGCGATCGCCCCGACGACCCGATTGTCGCGGAGGTTCAACGTGCGTTCTTTAATAGTTTTGCCAGAGCATTGCAGCCAGTCAGCGGGAGATCTGCTGATCATCCGGCTACGATTGCAAAACTGCCGGAGTTCATCAAAATTCAGTTCACCGCCCGCTAAGGCCAAGGCGTCGTAACCGCCCATGGAATGACCTGCAATGACGACTTGGTTAAGATTCAATTTGCCTTTCAGCATAGATTCTTGTCCCAATTCGTTCATAACAAACTGCAAGTCTTTGGGTCGATCGAGTAACTCCTGGGCTGGTAAAAGCTTTTCAAGATCCACCGACGTCAATCGGAACATCGGAATGACGGTGGGATGCTCGACCACGATAACGTTAATCCCATGGGAGGCTAGGTGTTGGCCCAAATACCCTAGAAAATTGCGGCTCGCTTCAAATCCTGGAGAAATGACAACAGTAGGCGTCTGCGGACTAGGCTTGCTGCTGAGAAAGACATCCACGGGCAGAGGACGATCATTTCGCGCACGGTCGGCTAGGGTGTAGCTCAGTTTTGAATAGGCGATCGGTCCGGGAGCGGTGGGATCGATCGCCGAATTAAAATTTACAGATGAACCCTCAACGACGAGACTTTTCTCTAACAGCGTCCCTAAGGCTTGGCTTTTCCAGTAGCTCAGATTGATTTTGGACCCGAGGGCTACGGCTTGGGAGAGATCGATCGTGATGGTTTGGGTGGGAATGGCTTTGGCAACACCGATGGCATCAAGTCCACCGATTTGTTGGGCGGCTAGGCTGACGCCTACTTGGAGGAGTTCGGGGGTCAGTCCGGGGACTGCACTTTGGACGTTGGTCATGAGCTGCTGTCCAGCGGGGGATTGCAGCAGTTTTCCGACGACGGCACCACTGGTTTTGGGGTCGATCGCGAGTTTGGCATTGAGTCCTTTACGGACTTCGGGCGTGAGAAAGGCTCCGAAGAGTTGGAGGTTGGGGGAGAGCTGTCCAGTTTTGGCGTAGGTTTCGATTTCGCTGATCTTAACGGTTTGCTCAAAGGGACCAAAACGCAACGTGACTTGTTCGGCAGCTTGGCTGGGAGTTGCTCCTAAGAGACTTAATGCAAGGGCGATCGCACCCCCAAATCCAACTCGGTTCTTCTTCATGATGGCCTAATTTGTGATGTGCGGGGCGGGGTCGATTGACCCATTGATTGTAACGACGGTTTTTAGGTTTGGGAGGTTCCCTGGGGAATTGAGAATTGGGAGGTGAGAAGTGAGAAGGCTTGGGGTCGGTTATTTGGGGTTGAAAGACTAACGCTATAATGGGGCTATATTTTCTGAGTGAATGCCTCATGGTGACTCTTCAACTCCGACAAATGGTCGTTTATCCAGGCGAAAAAATTCATCTTCGGGATGTCGATTGGGCAGAATTTGAGGCGATCGTGGCGGAGTTGGGCGATCGGCGGGCTTCTCGCATTGCATATTTCGATCGAACGTTGGAGCTTCGGATGCCGTTACCTAAACATGAAAAAGCGAAAGTTCTTTTGGGGAACATGGTGACCATTCTTTTAGAAGAATACCAGATTCCCAATGAATGTTTTGGCTCAACAACGTTCAAGCGTAAAGATCTCAGCGTTGGGGTGGAGCCGGATGATTGTTTCTATATCCAAAATGCTGAACGGATGCGCGATCGAGATGAGTTGGACCTGACGATCGATCCACCGCCTGATTTGGTCATTGAAGTCGATGTGACGTCTAAGACTGGACTGTCGGTTTATCAAAAGTTGGGAGTTCCTGAGGTTTGGCGGTTTGAGAATGCGGAGTTGCGAATTAGTGTTTTACAACAAGGTGAGTATCAGGATTCTACGTTTAGTCCCCAGTTTCCTAGATTTCCGATCGTGCAGGCCGTTGCTGAATTTATGGTCCGTATCCGAACAGAAGGTCGGATGCAAACCCTGATTTCGTTTAGAGAATATGTTCGATCGAATCTTGAGATGGTGTAGAAGATCGATCGAAGATTAGATTAGTGTAAAAACGTAGTTGTAATTATCAATACTAAAAATAATATGGCTTCATTTGGATATCCACAGTACGGAAAATCCCAATCCTCAGGAAAGGTTGGCGAATCATTTATAGAGTTATTTGTTCATCAAGAATTGAAATGGATATATCGTCCGATCCATCAGGAATCAGATTTCGGAATTGACGGCTATGTAGACATTATTGAAAGTGATTACGTAACAGGAAAAACAATAGGTTTGCAGATTAAATGTGGTGATTCTTATTATCAAAAAAAGACATCCGGAGGCATTCGTTATGATGGCGATAACAAGCACCTTAACTACTACCTTAACTATCCTTTCCCAATTATTCTTGTAATCCTAAACACTGCCTGTAGTAAAGCTTATTGGGCTGAATTTAATGTAGATATGACTGAACCATCCAAAAACGGATGGTGGATTGAGATTCCCGAATATAATCCTCTCGATATATCTGCAAAGGAGAAGTGGAAATCCATTGCTGGTTCATCATCGGATTATTCCGAACAAATAACATTATCCTGGGAGACTAATAAAATCATTGAAGAGTCTGATTCTCGTGTATTCATATAGCAGTCCGACATGATTCGTGAGAATCAGATTCCTTCTGGGAAAGCCTTTCAGGGAAAAGTTATCTCACAGATGAGATCGGATTGCTATAGTTGACAGAAGCTCTATAGAAATTTGCGATTTCACTGGCATCAAAAATTTTATCGATCGATTATCCAGAAACAAGGAAACTCTCATCAGGAATCGAGGGAAAACATCATTCTCAATTTCTGGTTTTGATGATGAGTCAAGAGAAGTATACGAAATACCAGAAGTGCGAAGATGGTATTCTAGAAGCATCGAGGTCGGGATACCATGGTTTTACTTTTTTAATGATGATTTTAATGGGATGGCATTGCTCGTAGTACTTTATGCTTGTTGTGACGTAGTTGTTAGTCACGAAGAAAATGGAAGTGTCTGTATTGAAATTATAGATATAGAAGAAATCACACAATGGCTTACGTCTAACTTCAATAATTTGAATCATTTTACCGAAGGCAAAAATATTTCTGAGGACATTAATGAAGAAATGGGAACGCGAGCATATGCGATTGTGAAAAATATTATATTTTCATCTTGAATTTAATACCTCTAGCTCAATCTAGAATACTTGAAGATTTTAGAGATAGTCTGTGTAGTATGGATTTCCAGCTAAGTGCTAAAATCATGTTAGAAAGGAAATCATTGATATATTTTAGCATTTGACTTAACATCAACATAGCCGATCGCATCCCCGTAGTCTCTAGTATTTTGCGAAACGCAAAATGCTGGACGGCGATCGGTAATCGGCACATCCGATCACCCTACACCCGTAATTTCTACCCTTTTACGCTAGTTGTGCGATCGTCCCATCTCAACAACAACGATCGCACAACCAACGCTACTCAATCTTGCAAACTGGTTACTAACCCAACGATCGATAAAACGGCAGCGCTTCAGCCGCAATAGACTCCCAGCGAAGATGCGTCAGGGCATACCCCCGTCCCGATCGCCCCATCATGTGCCACTGCTCTCGGCGCTGGAGCAACGCCACAATACCCAATACAATTCCTTCGATCGTCGGCTCAATTGTTAGTCCACAGCCACTGCTCTCAACATGGGGAGCGAGTCCCGCCACCGTCGAAATCAGAACGACCCTCGCCGCTAACATGGCTTCTAGCGCCGATAGACTAAAGCCTTCAAACCGGGATGGAATACAAAATACATCGTACTGCATCGCCAACTCCGCCGATCGCGCAGTAAAATCGGGATCTAAAAAGGTCACGTACTTCTCAATCCCAAGCTTTACCATCTGTGCTGTTAAGATTTTCCGATCGCCCCAATCAGGTCCCTGCAAAGTTAACTGTAATGGAATTGGGGGGACGAGTTGTTTAATTTGTGCGATCGCTTCTAGAAGAAGATCTAGCCCTTTATTGTAGGCATCCAATCGCCCTAAAAAATAAAGGGTTGGGATAGGGTTTGTTTGCCAAGTAAGAGACTTCTCAGGAATAACATCCTGCGATTCAAATCCATTAGGCAGGGCAATTGTGGGCGTATTGATTCCGCGTTTTTGGAGCCATTGAGCGTGGCGAGAATCTAGAATTTGAACCGCCGCTGCCGATCGTAACATTCGCGCTTCTTTTAAGTGCCAATAGACGGTTTTGATGAGTTTATTTTTTTGAAAGATAGCGGGATGGTAGGGATCATGGGGTGCGACGATGTACGGGATCTTTTGACGCTTTAAGACTTTGGAAATGCTGTAGGAGCTGCGATGAAAAATGCCATTTAAAATAACGCGATCGGTCGGTTTGATATGTTCAATTAGAAACTTCACGAGTGCTGGACTGAGCTTGAAACTAGGATGAGTGTTGTCCGCCGGATATACTCGAATCTCGTAGCCATAGTCACTCATGCGCACTCCATGCTCTGGCCCTTCGCCGACGATCGTGACCGATTGCCCGTGATGAATAAGACCACAGGCTAAGCCATGGACGGCTTTGGTTACGCCTTCTGAGAAAGGCGCAGCGTGAAGAGGAAAATGCTTGAGATAGAAGTAAATGTGCATAAATAGAAATACCGGAAAAGACCATCAACGCCTTTGGCTAGGACCTAAATTATGGGTAGAATCATTCGGATTCGTCACCGCAGGCACAAGTTGACAATAGACTACATTAGGGATTGAAATTTCTGGAGGAAGAGGGGTTTTCATAATCGTCTTTGACCATTTTGGCATTAAGAGTGGCGTTGACCAAGACCATTGAAAGTATTGTCTTAGGAGCCGTCGAATGAGCGTTTTGATCGACTGAATCGGAATGATTTTAATGATCTTAATATACCGACAGCCATCTCGGTAAAGCGACTCATTTATCAATCGCTTATGATAGCATTGACGCCACATCATTAATGCAGCTTCTGAACTATTGAGTCTGAGTAAAGCATCGATAAAATGGAGATACAAGCCCACTAAGCGAAGATGCCGATCGCCCATCAAAGCACCCGCATCCTGGAGAAGAATCTGTAATTTTCTAAGCAAGTAAGAGTGTTTAAATATTGCATTAGGGTCATGGCTTGACTTGAAACTGATACTATCTCGATGAGACACTCTCCAAAAGCAGTCTGGATCTGGAAATCGCTGATAACAAAGGCCCGATGTAATTGCTCGGATATTGAGTTCAAAATCCTGGAGACTTGTCAATGATTCATCCCATAAGCCGATGTTCTGAATAGAAGTTTTGCGCCAAATGGGTCCCATCGTTTGCCAGGGCGCATCTAGGGATAAAAATCGATCTAAATCATTGTCTTGAGTATCTTGATTAAATAAAGTTCGGAGATCGCCAGGATACTCTCGAAATAAGATGCAAGGGAAAATTGCAAAATCAAGACCGAGATTTTGCTCCATGCAAGCAACCCGTTTTTCTAGTGCATTTTGGGCCAGGACATCATCTGAATCGACATAGATTATATAGGTGCCTGTAGCAAGGGTTGTTCCTAAGTTTCGGCAGGCGGGTGCGCCAGGAGGAGTTCCTAGCAGGGCCACATCTTGGCGTTTGAAATAATGAATTCGATCGTCTTGCTGTGACCATTTTTCCATAATCTCTGAAGTCCGATCGATCGATCCATCATCGACTACAATCACTTCCCAATTCGGTAGCGTTTGGGTATGGAGCGATCGAAGGGTATGACCGATTAAGTGACCTCGATTGAGTGTTGGGATAATGACAGAGACCTGAACGTTTCGGGACGGACGACTGATATTCATGGTAAACCGTTAGTAGCACCAACCCTAGGACAAGAGAGAGTCTTCGATTTCGCGCTTGAGGACGACTTCTTGATAGGTTCCGGTATTAATAATTTGCCCATTTTCCATCAAATAAATCCGATCGCAATGTTCAACGGTGCTGAGTCGGTGGGCAATAATCACCAGTGTTTTGTGCCCGCCGAGAGCTTGGATGGCATCGCTAATCAGGCTTTCCGTCTCGTTATCGAGGGCAGCGGTGGCTTCATCCAGGACGAGAATCTGCCGATCGTGGTAGAGCGCCCGTGCAATCCCGACCCGTTGCCGCTGTCCGCCAGAGAGTCGCATTCCCCGCTCTCCGACTACGGTATGAATGCCCTGGGGTAAGCGTTCTACCATTTCTGTGAGCTGGGCCAGTTCGATCGACTGTTGAAGCTGTTGATAGTTGATCAAGTGATCCGGTACCCCGAAGGCTACATTTTTGGCCAAAGTGTCTTCAGTGAGATAGATCATCTGAGGGACGTAGCCAATAAGCTGTTGCCACGACGCGAGACCGTCATACACCGAAACGCCATCCACCTTGATATCGCCCAATTCTGGGGTCAGCAGCCCCAATAACAGGTCTACTAGGGTCGTTTTTCCAGCGCCCGATCGACCGATTAAGGCGATCGCTTCTCCCTGCTTCACCGTGAGCGAAATATCCTTGAGGGCCGGGTCTTGAATCGACGGGTAACGGTAGGTAATGCCGGAAAGCTCGACTTGATGCTGAAAGGCCATGGGCGCAATCACGGGGCGGGTTCCCATCCAGGTCTCAGGGTCCGATCGCAGGGCCATGACGTTGGCATTGGGGAGCGATTCCAATTCTTTTAGAGCAATGTAAATCTTATCGAGGGCGGAGGTGGCGTAGCGGACTTGGCTGGTGCCATTGACGACGGTACCGACGCAGGGCAACATCCGAATGGACGCCATCGCAAAAATCCCCAGCACTGAATTTAAGCTCCCCGCCGTCTTGTCGCCCCAGACCAAAAACACCCAAGTAAACACCACCAAAAAGGTAATCAGGAAAGACTCCATCATGTATCGAGGCAAATTAGAGAACGCAAAGTAAGACGATCCAGAAATGGCATAGCGTTTAAATTCACGATCGACCTTTTCTTCAAAATACGGTTCGCAGCCAATCACCCGAATCTCCTTCACCCCTCCAAAGCTGTCATTCAGCAACCGAATGGAGGTTTCAAAGGACTCACTGCGATCGCGGCCCCACTGGCCAATGCGAGTTTTGAACCGCTGCAACAGCCCCACCGACACCGCAAT
>JAYUJY010000190.1:0-64678 GCA_043764895.1 Synechococcales cyanobacterium
AGCAATCCATCATCCACGATCGCATGGGCCGTAATTTTGACCACGCCCCCATAGAGCTGACTGTTCCCAATCACAATCATCAGAATCCGTCCCCGCACCCGTTTGCCATCAATACGCAGCAGCGTTCGCACCCCTCGAAAGGTCCAAGCGACCTGAATCGCCTGTTTGAGGTAAGCAATCACCCCTAACCGCTTTTTTTCCCTTGCATCCACACTCTGAGTCACCGCCGCATCGAAGCCCACCCCAGCCATCAACAAAAAAGCCCGATCGCCCGCTAGTCCCACATCCACCGATCGAACGGTCGAGTCAAGCAAGTGTTTGGCGGCCCCGAGCACATCCATCGGCAGCCCCATTTCCCGCGCCCAAATGTTCACCGTTCCAATGGGCAAGGTTCCTAGCGCCGTATCGGTGTTGATTAAGCCATTCATGACCTCATTGACCGTGCCATCGCCGCCCGCCGCAATAGCATAGTCATAGCCTTCGCGCGCGGCAGCTCGGGCAAGCTGAGTGGCATGTCCAACAAACTGCGTCGGGGCATAGGAGACCGTCCAATGATGCTCTCGCCAAAACTCAGAGGCTTGATCGATCGAGGCTTGGAGAGACTCAGCCTGTCCGGCGTTGGGATTAAAAATAACAACAGCACGCGGCCTTGAGATACGGGAAGCGTCCATGGTTTGGAATTTCACAGAGGACCATCTCAGCAATTTCATTCTAAATTAAAAAGCTAGCTGGAATACACCAACTAGCTTTTAATATACCCCCAGGGGAATTCGAATCCCCGTCGCATCCGTGAAAGGGATGTGTCCTAGGCCTCTAGACGATGGGGGCTTAGTGACGGCGCTCTTGCGCTCGACCTCTGTTAAGATACAAGAATCCTAGAGTCCTGTCAACTGTTCGCGCAAAACTCTTTGAAGAGGGCTTAACTGAGGGCTTAGCTGAGGGGTTAAATCGGCTCTTGGAAGAGAGGAATGGTAAAGGTAACGGTGGATCCTAAGCCCTCGCCCATGCTGTAGAAATTGACTTCTCCGCCCATTTCATGAACTAGGTTTTGGGAGATGGCGAGTCCGAGTCCGGTGCCGCCGTACCGTCGTGTGGTGGAGCCATCAATCTGACTGAAGGATTGGAAGAGGCGACCTTGTTTTTCGAGGGAGACGCCGATTCCGGTATCTGCGACGCGGACCATAATGTGGCCGGGACATTCTTGGGTTTGGACCATGACTTTTCGTTTAACAAATTCCGTGGCGATCGTAATTCCCCCTTCATGGGTGAACTTAATCGCGTTGCCGACGAGGTTGATGAGCACCTGATAGAGCCGTCTGTAGTTGGTAAAGATCATCACCGCATCGCGGGTTTGGGGCATTTGGATTTCAAAGGTGAGATTTTTGCTGTTGGCGGAGTTCTTTTGGGACTGCTGAAGCTGGTCAAACACGTCCGCAAGGGCAACAGGACTGAGTTCGAGCTGGAATTTACCTGCTTCAATTTTGGCAATATCTAAGACGTCGTTAATCAAATCGTGCAGATGTTCCGCTGATTTGAGCGATTCTTCTAGGAACTCCTGCTGCTCTTCGGGATCGTCTGCCATTCCATCAATGATTAGCTTCAAAAATCCGATCATCCCGTTCAAGGGCGTGCGCAACTCGTGGGAGGTGTTGGCTAGGAATTCACTCTTGAGACGAGATGCCTCTTCGGCTTGGGCGATCGCCTCTTCGTAGGCTTCCTGTTTCCGCACCAGGCTTTTGTTCAGCAGCTCACGTCGATGAAATAACGCGGCATGGGCAATGGCCGTTCCGACTTGATCCGCAAGTTCTTCGAGAAAATTCAGTTCTGTTTCATCCCAGCCTGCATTCTGGGGCTGGCTTTGGGGTTGGCTTTGGGTCGATCGCCATAGGACAATGAGTGAATTTACTTCGTCCTGGTACCCCGTTGCAACAATCATGCGGGTATAAACAACAGAGCCTTCGGTCACTTGGTCCGTTACAACGCAGTCATCATTCTCTACCCGTCCTGCGGAGGGAAGGATTTGAATCGGCTGCACATCCTGAATATCATCGAACAGCGGTGAGGGTTGAAGCAAGGCGATCGCCCGTCTAAAACTGAGCTGTGCTTCGAGCATTTCTGTGCGCCCTAGCCAAGAGTCTTGTCCCGCATCACAAAATTCCGACTCAATTTTAATTTGCCCTGAATCCTCATTTAGAGAATAAATAGAACATCGATCGATGTTGAGAGTTGAGCCTAGACCATCGACGGTTTGCTGCCAGATGGTCTTAAGGTCAAGGGTCCGACGGATGTTCCGAGAAATTTGGGCCATTAGGAGATGGTAGCGATTGGCGACGTCTAGATAGAGGGGAACGGTGTTGATGGGGAGGACTTGGCACCGTCCCTGAACCATAACGGTGTCCACGGTTCCATTGGGCTGGGCGATCGGACTCATGGTCATAGCCACTTCTATGCTTATGCCATTCCACAGAAAAGGCCAGGACATGGATTCTGCGCGGTTTGCCCGGATGACGCGATCAATCGTTTGGCAATAGTCGATCGGGCGCTCAGGGCGAAACAGCGATTCGAGTAGGGTTTGGCCGACGATTTGATCGAGATGTTCTGTAAACAAACTTCCAGGCGTACTACAAAACGACTCAAATCTCCCCTGATCTGTCTGCGTGAACCACAGCGTCACCGATCGAGGCAACTGGGAAGCATGATGAATGGGATTGGGCAAGCTTTGAGGGCGGAGGGCAGAAAGGGTCATGAGAGGAGGGAGGGCAAGGTGAAACAGGGAACGTTTAAAGAAGCAGGGCTTGGGCGTAGAGCATTTGTGAATCGCCTCTATTCGTTCGCCAACTCCAGAGACATCAGGCTTCACTGGGATATCATAAGATCGCCTCATAGCTAATTTTAACGTCCTGTGAGGCCAATAATCAGATAATCGATCGCACGAACGCAAATTTAGTCAAATTCGGATTCCCCTTCACCCTTGAGCATTCGTCGCTATTAATCCTAACGCAAGCTCAGTAAAGGCTCGGGGACACGCATCACGGGTTGACGTTGGACGTTGGAGGGCGGCTGAATGTTTGGCTGAATATTTTGGGTGTTGTTCAGATTATCGTTCGGGTTATCGCTTAGATCGATCGATAGATTCGTTAAGGTCTTTTCTAACGTCGGGACTGGAAGATTCTGAATTTCCCATGCTTTTAAAACGATCATATATTCATAAAATGCCTGCAACGTACACCAAGCAAACCCAGCCCGACCATCGAGGATTCCGCCGAGGATGAAGTACATATAAAACCAGCGGACCAACGGACGAAATGGCACTCGCTGAGAGAGATCTTTAAGCGCGTGACGTCGATCGATTTCGCGGCTTCCAACCAGTAAGTTTCGCCATTGAATCTGACCGTTTTGAAGCTGGTTGACCGTTTCTTTTGCTTCGTTGCTTGAATAAGTATTGTGCTTATCAAACCACCGATCGAAGCCTTTTCCCTGAGTAAAATGGGGGTAGGTTTCCGTTAGCAATCCCGTGGTGCCCTCGCACTCTTCGCGTTCGGTATGACCATAATCACTAAACCACACTTTTTGTTGATCAAATAACCGCATCTGATAGCGGGGATACTGCGTGCTGTGCTTAATCCAGCAACCCATAAACATCACTCGTTCTGCCGCAAAATAACCTGCGTGAGACGGGTTCTCAACTGTCGTCAAACACTCGTCAAATAACGCTGGGGTCATTCGTTCATCAGCTTCAAGAATGTACGCCCAATCGTAGCGCGTCTCCACGTTGCGAATCATCCACGTCCGCTGTTTCCCGTGGCTTTCAAACGAATGCGGAATGACTCGAACGGGGTAGGTTTTTCCGTATTGATTAGCGATTTCACAAGTGCGATCGTGGCTCAAAGAATCGACCACTACAATATCGAGATCCTGCGGTAAGGGCGCAGATTGAATCACCGACTCAATGCAGGGTCCAATGTCTAGTTCTTCGTTAAAGGTCAGGATGTAGATTGAGAACATGGTAATCAAGAAACTGAAGTGTCACAGGCGTAGGGTGTTTGAAATCCCCTAAAACAAAGGAGTTGAGGATTTAGTGCATGGCGCGCATGTTCCTCAACTCCTCTATTCCTAATTTAGGATGCCCGATCGGGATGGACGATCGGACATTCAGTACCATGACTCGTCTCAAGACCTCTTCTTAGCGCTTGCTAAAAACACCCAGTTCCGTAAAGCCCAGCCAGGAAATCAAGCTAAAGGCGGTGGCTAAGAGAAGACTGCCGAGACCTGTACGAATACTCGTTTTGGTCGCTTCTGCCCGCGCTCGCTCTTCTAGCTTCATTTTCCCATCGCGAAGCTCTAGTAACTGCTTGTCACCCGCTTCTTTCGCCATTTTTTCCAGATAGCTGGGGTCATCCTTTAGCTTTTGATAATCCTGTTGCTGTCTCTTTCCTTCCTCCATCTCTTTAGGCGTTAGATTTTGTCCAGTTTGTGGATTCTTCCCACTCGCCAAAATATCACCCAGTTGCTTCAGGGTGCTCTCTAATTTTGCTTTATCAAATTGCTCTTGATATTGAGCTAGACGCTGTTGCATTTGGAGAGGGATCGTCTCTTCCTGCTTTTTGCTCTCCTCCCCAATCTTAGTGATCGCTGCATTTGCAACGTTACTCGTGTTGATAAAGTGCTTAGGTACCGCTAGTAGAAAGAGCAGGCCCAACAATCCGGACAGAATCATCATCGCAAACCGACCCGTCATCAAAGATTTACGGCCTTCCGGTTTCAGCGAACCCCCTTCGAGGTAGCTAGACAAATACACAAACACCATCCCAATCAACGGAATCACACCGCGATCGACGAGCTGAATCAGCGTGCTGCCGACCCATTGCTCATCAGAGAATTTTGGAGGAAACAAAAGAGTTGCGTAGTCTATTAGGGTCGATAGGATCATGACGTAACCCACGACCTTAAGCACAAATGGAGCAGAGAGAGCAGGCGTTGTTGATTTCGACATTGTTGATTTAATGGGGGATTGCATCAGGAATAAATAGAGTTTACGGGTGATAGACCCATACATTACGGACGCTAATCTAAGCGCAGGTCGGTCACGACACAATATCCATAAAGACATCCATAAAGACAATGTGAGGATACCCCAAATCTCTAAAAGAATTCGCAAATCTCACTATCCCGTTACCATCATTGATATCTTAAGCATGAAATCAGGGTAAACTAGTAAACATGTACTTTAAAATCATCTTTTCGCTAGCTCGGCGTTGCAACCTTGGCAGGATGCGTTAAATTACACATCGCACCTATCCCTTCTTCTGAGCCATCTGACGACCCATCATGACTGGAAATCGATTTGTATTGAGTTCGATCGCTTGCGGGGTGAGTTTTGGTATCACCTTGGGATTAAGTCGTGGAGATTTTGGGCAGTCATTGGGCAATGGGGTGCTGACTTTTTTGGCGAGCCAGATTGGGGCGGTGGTGGCGAGTCGTCAGCCCACCGAAGAAGATGAAGGGCAATGGCGATCGGAGGAGTTGCGAGGCCATATTCGGGCACTTCAGCGGCGACGCGGGGATACCTATACGGAGTTGGAGCAGTTGATGGAGGAACGCGATCGGGCGGCGGCATCACTTCAGTCCCTCCAAGGCCAGCTTCAGCAGCTTCAGACGAAGAGTAATACCCTCTGGCAACAGAAAGAAGCCCTCAGTTGGAACCTGACATCCCCTGCCGCTGGACGCCGGACCACTACCGAAATTCAAGATTTTGAGCTGCGAATCAAGACTTTAGAGCGTGAAGAAGCGGAACTGAACCGATCGCTTTCGTCCACTCTCGCCGCCAAGCAACGTGCAGAGTCCCATCTCACCGCGACCCAATCCGAACTCAGTCAGATTTTGGCCCAAGTCGCTGAACAAAAGGTCCACAAAGCCGACATCCTCGAAGATATCATGAGTCTTTCCGAACAGCAGCAGCAGTTGAATCAAACCCTGGTCCAGTCTCAAAAACAACTCGAAGATCTTGACCAGTACCGCCGCGATCTGACCCAGCTTGTCGAATCCGCAGAACCCGTCCGTCAGCAGGTCAGCCAAGGCTCCCAGTCGCTTCAGGGTGCCATTCATCAGCTTCAAGGCCAAATCGGATCCCTCCACACCGAACTCGAAACCCTCGAAACCCAAATCCTCGATCGTCGCACCCAAAAGATTGCGCTTGACCAAGAACTAGAGACGTTGCGGGACCAACCGAAGTCGATCGCCTCCAGTCCTCGCCTAGCAACGGTTTCAGACCCTTGGCAGGAAAGCAGCTCAGTAAAAACAACGAAACCCGCGCGCGAAGATCCGGCGGCAACCCTGCGCCTAGATTTCAGTCAATATCCCAACGTCACGCCCCCTTGGATCGCGTTTGCTGCCCAGCTCCCAAGATATGAATTTCAAGCTTTGGGGGCGATCGCCCATGAAAAAAGTCCGGCTTCTCACCTAAAACGCATTGCAGAAGCGAGTCTTACAATGCCAGAATTGTTGATTGATGCCATTAATGAACGCGCCTTAGAGACGATCGGCGATATTATTTTAGAACCTAGCGCGAAGAAAGGAATTCCGGTGATTGCCCAAGAGTACGAGACCGATGTCCGGACTATTTTGCGCGTTTATGAGGCCATGATTGATGAGTCGTGAGAATCGGAACGTCGGAAAGCAAGTGCGATCGTGGGCTGTTAGATCGTTAAATTGGGTGTTAATTTTTTCGGCCCTTGGGTTTGTGGCCTTGGGATGGGTCGCATTAGGTGTTGGGTTGAATATTGGGTTGGATCCAGCCAATGCATCTCCTGTTCAGGATATGAGTGGGCTGGAGCGATCGTCGTTGCCCAGCCTAGAAAAAACGCTCAGGGCGTCTACTTTAATGTCTCCCCATCAACCGAGTCTTCAGCCCTCCGAGCGTCTCCAAGCCTTGACTCGATCGCTAACTGGGTCGCAGGTCATTTACCTCGGAGAAACTCACGATAGTGAATGGGATCATCAAATTCAGCTTGAAGTGCTCCAAGCTCTCCACGATCGCAATCCCAAACTAATTCTCGCGATGGAGATGTTTCAGCGTCCTTATCAGCGCGTGCTCGATCGCTACCTCAACGGTGAACTGTCCGAAGCCGAACTCATCGATCGCACTGAGTACCGGACGCGCTGGGGGTTTCCATGGGAACTCTACGCGCCCATCCTTCGCTTCAGTCAATCGAAAAATATTCCCCTGGTGGCGCTCAATACCCCCACAGAAGTGACTCGAAAGGTGAGCCGTAAGGGCTTAGAAGGTCTCACGCTAGCCGATCGACGGTTTATTCCACCGCTGTCTGAAATCCAACTGGGACCGACAGAGTATCAGGGTCGGATTCAGAAAATCTATACCGAAATGCATCAAGGAAAGGGAAACAGTGATGGCCTGACGCGGTTTTTCCAGGCCCAAGTGCTCTGGGACGAGACCATGGCTGACCGGATCGCTCATGCAGTAAAGCAGTATCCGCAGCATCAAATCATCGTGCTGGTGGGTCAAGGACACCTCATGTACGGCGATGGCATTCCCGATCGCGTTTTGCGTCGCTTGCGCGAGTCTCGTCCAGGGTTTTCCCAAGTGACGCTACTTCTGAACCCGGATCCAATTTTTCCTCTAACGGACCCTGTGACAAAGCGATCGATCGCAGATTGGCTCTGGCACCGGACGCCTGAGGTTGCTAAACATTAGATTTTGCGGGGAGGAGATACACTGCACCCGAAATCCAGGTCACGAGTACCGATAGCCAAAACAAAAGCTGTCCCCAAAACGGGTCAGGCAGCGGTGCGATCAAAACGGCGATCGCGACAATCTGGACAACGGTCTTTATTTTTCCCCATAAATTTGCTCCCGGCACGCTCCCGGTTTGCATTGCCGGACTCACCCGCCAGCCTGCGATCGTCAACTCCCGCGCCAAAATCAAAAACACCCCCCACGCTGGAATCTGCCCGAGTTCGACCAACGCCATCAAAGGAGCCAAGACCATCAGCTTATCCACCAATGGATCCAAGAATTTCCCTAGCTCCGTCACCTGATTCAGCCGCCGCGCTAGATAGCCATCCAGCCAATCGGTCCCCGCTACCACCAGAAATACCGCGACCATAATCCATCGAATGGACGATGTTGGGGTGGGCTGAAGCCAGTAAAGCAGAATCGGAACCCCGAGTAGCCGAGAGAGGGTAATCCAAGTCGGAAGGTTGATTTGATTCAAGATAAGGACACTTTTTTTCATAGCAAAACCACAAAACAGCGGAAAACAAAACAGCCTTCCCTGTTGTAGAGAAGGCTGTAATTTACCATTTAATTTGGAGTAATACTGAATCAGCCTGGGGGCAAACCTGAATCGGCATTTTGCAAACCTAACCGTTAGCACGAATCCTCAATCTCAGTCGAGAAGAAACTCTAGCACGCCCCTTTTTTCGCGAAAACTACGCCGATCGTCTTAAAAATGAGCTGAAGATCGTAAGCGATCGACCATTTCTTCTGGTAAGCCAGATCCATTTCAACGATATCTTCAAAGTCCTGAACCGTCGAACGACCATTGGCTTGCCATTCTCCCGTAATCCCTGGCTTCACAGCTAAACGCTGCCAATGATGCCGATCGTACTTGGCTACTTCATCCAGACTAGGGGGACGAGTTCCCACCATACTCATGTCGCCTAAGATCACGTTGAGGAACTGAGGAAACTCATCTAAGCTCGTTTTGCGAAGGAACTTTCCAACCCGAGTGATCCGGGGATCGTTCTTCATCTTAAAAATGTGTCCGGAGGCTTGGTTTTGGGATTGAAGATCCTGTTTGAGCGCATCGGCGTTAGACACCATAGAGCGGAACTTCCAGATGCGGAAGGTCTTGCCTTGGACACCGCAGCGTTCTTGGCTGTAAAGAATGGTGCCAGGATTGTCGATTTGGATGGCGATCGCGATGGGGATAAACAACAGCCCCGTTACGGTAAGGCCAATGACCCCGCCTGCAATGTCTACCAGTCGTTTGAGCTTGCTGTGTACTGAGGGATGAACTGGATAAATCTCAGCGTACGAAGGCGTCGTGACAGATGAAGAGGATGGCATAAAGGGGGCTGTGGTTGATAGGCGACGGGAGGTCGTTGTCTCAACCGTAGGGACAGCGCCACGGAGAACATTCGAGAAAAGATTAGAGGAGAGCTTGGAATGGCTGGTAATCACAGGTAATAGCAGGTGGGTTAGGGATGTTCGGTTGACCTGTGCCTATACTATCCATGCCAACCCACCTAGACCCTATTTAGGCGCGTGTTTTTGCCTAATCTTTGAACTGTCGTCCCTTTTATGAAGTTCAGATGCGCATTTTTACCCGTCTCCTGATATTTTTCTAAGAATCAATTTAATTTTTATACTTTTAACGAAGGAACATCGGCAAAGAGTGCGTTCATTTCTTCCAAGGTGATGTCGTTATTAACTTCAAAAGTCTCGTCAAACGGGTCACCAAAAAGGGTGTCGAGTGTCATCTCTCGATCGCCGAGAGCAGTCTCTGGCGAAAACCGAACGGCGGTCTCTGGGTGAGGCAAGATAGGAAGTTCTGTTTCAGGGTTCGATCGGGCCTCGGATGGGCGGGTCTCGGATGTTTTTTGCGTTTCGGGTGGTTTGGGGGCTTCAGAGGCAAGGGCTGAGAAAGGACTCTGAATCGGCGCGGCGCGGTCAGGGGGGACTGTTGTGAGATTGGCAGTGGAATTGGCGGCTAGCTCTCGACCCATTTGCTGGGCAAGGTGGTTGATGAGGGCTGAAAAGAGAACTTCTCCTTGGTAGCCTAGATTGTGCATTCGATCGAGACCTTGATGCAGCGTCGTTTGGTAAACCTCTACATTCTTTTGCATGGAGGTGAAGGCAATCTGAAGGCTGCTATCCATGCTGGACAGGAGGAAGTCGGTGCGATCGTGGAGGGCACTGAGCTGTTCTATTTGACGGGTGTCTGAATCTGAAGTTGGATCTAAAGTCAGCGTCTTTTGAGCCGGGGCTTGGGTCAGGGCTGAGAGGAATTTGACTTCTTCACGGAGGGCATCTCGTTGGGCGATCAGGGCTGCGACTTCCAGCTTGACAGAATCGGGGTGGAGGTGGGGCGGTGGGAGTGGACGCATGAGAGCTTGCGATGGATGGGGTGCGATCGGCGCTAGTTCGGGGGTTGCTGGGCGATGGTCCGATCGCTGCTGCATCAAGAGAAAATCCCGAACGCGGTCTAACATTTGGCGTTGGTCATGAAGCTGGGTGAAAAGATTCCAGAGTCTCCAACGTCCCGTGCGGCGCAGAACGCGATCGAGTTCGTTAATCATAGATTGAATCTGGTCGGCTTGATACATCACAGGAATAATCCTCTTGACGGGGGTGAGGGTTGGATGGGAAGGGTCTATTTGGAATCTGAAACTAGAGTTTTGAACTGGAATCTGGAACTTTATCACCACAGAATTCCCCGTTTGAACCCAACTCAATCAGGAATCTCATTGAATAAAAACAACCGACTCGCCTCTGTCAATCCAGGCTATCCTTAGGGTGAGATGGAGTTGGCAAGGGGCGTGGCCAGGGTAACCCGTAGACGGGCTAAGTGACTTTATTCTCAACAGATTTGTCTGGAGTGGGTGGTATGGACGATTGGCATTTGCGCGAAGCACAACGGGACGCCTCGATTCGATCGGCTCCATTTTTTGAGGGATTGCCGACTGAGGCCGTAGAGAAGGCGATCGCCCATGTGGTGATGCGCAATCATCCGGCCAATCAAGTGATGCTGCTGGAAAATGACTGGGGTAGCTCGGTGTACTTCATCTTGAGCGGATGGGTGAAGATTCGCACTTACAACATGGATGGGAAGGAAGTCACGTTGAATATTTTGGGCAAGGGGGAGTTGTTTGGTGAGATGGCTCCCTTGGATGAAGTGCCGCGATCGACGGATGTGATTACGCTTGTGCCGACGTTGATTGGCAGTATGCCGTCGCAGGATTTTGTGGCATTTTTGAGTACGGAACCGCAGGCGGGTATTCGGCTGGCGAAGCTGATGGCACGAAGGTTGCGTCAGGTTAACCGTCGCCTGCGCCTGCGCGAGTCTGACAGTATGTCTAGGGTTGTGGATGTGATTTTGTTCTTGGCGGATGGTCAGGGGGTGAAGGTAGCAGGCGGCGTAGAGGTGCCGAATTTGCCGCACCGTGAGTTGAGTAGTCTGAGTGGACTGGCGCGGGAAACGGTGACTCGGGTCTTGAGTAAGCTGGAGAAAAAGTCGTTGATTGAGCGCGATCGAGATCTAATTATAATTCCTGATCTTAATGCGTTAGAGAAATTGATGTTTTAGTAGTCTGCGGCTTAAATAACCCAGCGATTCAACTCTTCCTCGTTGGGTTTGGGGCACGGCAAGCCATGCCCCTACGGTCTCTGGAAAGATAGATTTGTAGGGGCATGGCACGCCGTGCCCCAAACCCAACGAAGAGGTTCTAAATACCTGGCTTATTTACACCGCATGATACTAGCCATCATTTTGGAGTCCAGGTTCTGTCATGAGCTTCGCACTGAGGGTCAGCCGAAAGGCTCGTTCAAAGCTTGGCTTTTTATAATCTAGGCTCCAAAGTTCTAGAGCGCAGGGATCTTGGGGGTCTTTCGGGTAGATTTCTATGATGACGGCTTGGTTGTCGATGTTGAGCTTGATGGCAAAGCGATCGATGGCTCCGATTTGCCTCCGATCGAGTGCGACGGCGATGCGAAGGAGGGGACTCAGTTGGTCGATTATTTTTCGATCGCGGCTGCTATTGAGATTTCGGTAGCTTTCATGCTTTTGTTTTTTTGGATAACTTTTGCGATGATATCGGGCGAGATTAGCGATGACGTTAATTTCATTTTCAGTGAATCCTAACAGCTCTGCATTGCGGATGAGATAGTATGAGTGTTTGTGATGCGAAGCGTGATTAATGTGATGTCCGCAGTTGTGTAAAATTGCAGCCGCCCATAGCAATTCACGTTCTTCTGTATCCCATTCATGGAGCCAGTTCTGAGTTTGGTCGAACAAGCTAAGGGCAAATTTAGCTACTCGATCGCTATGTTCTAAATTGACGTTGAATTTTTTGGCATTTTTATAGACGCTGCGTTCTCGAACGGAGGCTTGAAATCGGAGACGGTTTTCAATCAGGCCATGGGTAATCATCCAATCCACAATCACCCCTTCTCGAAGCGATCGTTCACAGATGCGCAGATTACTCAAGTTGAGCTGAGTCATGACTTCATGCAAAATCATGGCCCCTGCCAAAATAATTTCGGCGCGGCGATCGTTCATGCCCGGAATACTGACGCGTTCAGCATATTTCATCCGACGAAGTTTCTCAATCCAATTGGCAAGCTGGTTCCGGGTAAATTGATAGCCATTCAGGGGATTGGGGACGGTGCCGAGGGATTCGCGGGCTTGGAGAGTCGCTAGGGCTTCGATGGTGCCGGATGTGCCGACGAGCCGGAGGACTTCGAGCGGCTGTATTTTCGATCGGATTTCTTCAATGGGACGTTCGAGCATTCCGCGAATGTAGGCTTGAAGCGCCGTGAATTCGGAGTTGCTAATGGGGTCCGTGGTGATGTATTCGCGGGTCAGTCGGACGGCTCCAATTTTGGTGCTGGATAACGATCGTGCTTCGTTGCCATCGCCCAAAATAAGCTCCGTCGAGCCGCCGCCAATGTCAATAATCAGGTGCGGTTTGTCATTGAGACTCATGCCCGATAGAACGCCTAGATAAATCCGCCGAGCTTCTTCAGATCCCGCGATCAAATTAATGGAAAGTCCGAGTTCGGTTTCAACTTGGGCTAAGAACTCGCCGCCGTTTGGGGCTTCTCGGACGGCACTGGTGGCAACGGCAATAATATCGGTTACTTGTAAACTTTTGGCAATGTCTTGACAGCGACGTAGGGCGATCATGGCCCGTTCGATCGCGAGAGGGGTCAGATTTCCGCTAGCGCTGTCGCGATCGCCCAATCGAACGGTACTTTTATCGCGGGAAATGATGGTGAATGCGGGAATATCCGGCTGGATTTTGGCAACGACCATGTGGATGGAGTTGGTCCCTACGTCTATGGCGGCCAGCATGATGTCACGGCGTGTAGGATTGCCGCGTGTGAGATCGCAGCTTAAGGTGCTGGGTAAATCATCCGACGGAGTTAAATCAGACACAAGAATGCCTCCAGGAGCAAGCAGGACACACAAGAATCAGAGGCGGTAAAGTCGAACCCTCCGCATCGCTAAAATTCTATCTTGATCAGGTATCCTACTATGACGTGACTGGATCAGGAAAATTTGAATCATGCGGACCCCAAAACCCCGGAACTTGACGACTGGAGAGGCCTCAGACCCCGCTATGAGCCAGTCTACGGGCCAATCTACAGGTCGCCAATCTACACAATCTACAGCCAGTGCGATCGTCCGTCTTTTGCGATGGGACAAACCAGAAGGCCGTCTGATTTTGATGCAGCCTGCACTGTGGGCGCTTTTTTTGGCCGCAAAGGGGAATCCGCCCGGTTTGTTAGTCCTTGTAGTGATCTTGGGATCGCTGGCCACGAGTGCGGCGGGGTGCGTGGTCAATGATCTGTGGGATCGCAATATCGATCCTAAAGTTGAACGGACGAAAAATCGTCCGCTGGCGTCACGGGCGCTGTCTGTCAAGGTTGGTGTGGGTGTGATGCTGGTGGGTTTTTTGTGTGCGTACGGGCTGACGAGTTTTTTGAATCCATTGACGTTTTGGCTGTGTGTGGCGGCGGTTCCGGTGATCGTGATTTATCCGGGGATGAAGCGGGTGTTTCCGGTGCCGCAGGTGGTGCTGGCGATCGCTTGGGGGTTTGCGGTGCTGATTTCGTGGAGTGCGGTGAGTTGCGGGAGTGTGGCCGCTGCAACGGACTGTTTGGGGACGGAAAACTGGATTTTGTGGGCGGCGACGGTGTTTTGGACGTTGGGGTTTGATACGGTGTATGCGATGTCCGATCGGGAGGACGATCGGCGGTTGGGGGTGAAGTCCAGTGCGTTATTTTTTGGGAAATATGCGCCTCAGGCAGTGGGAACGTTTTATTTGATAACGGCGTTGCTACTGGCGAAACTCGGTCAGGTGATGAATTTGGGCTGGGCGTACTGGGCCTGTTGGGGGATTGCGACGGTGATTTGGGCATGGCAGTCGATGAAGCTGACGGAACCCCGGATTCCCCATCGGTTTTATGCGGAAGGGTTTCGGCAAAATGTGGCGATCGGCTTTATTTTGCTAGCTGGAATGATTGCGGGCGTTTGGCAGGTGGGAGGTTAGTTTAGATGCCGGAAGGTCCAGAGATTAAGCTCGCTGCCGATCGGATTGCGAAGGCCGTAGTCGATCAACCGTTGACCGAAGTTTTTTTTGCGTTTGAGTCATTAAAGTCCTATGAAGACGTGTTTGTAGGCGAGAAGGTGGTCGCGATCAAACCTCGGGGAAAAGCGTTGCTGACTCGCTTCAGTAATGGACTAAGTATTTATAGTCACAACCAACTTTACGGCGTTTGGTATGTTCGCAAAGCTCAGAGTTTCCCGGTGACGAATCGACAGCTTCGACTAGCATTACACACCGAGAAGAAATCGGCGTTACTGTACAGCGCCTCGGATATTTTGGTGCTCAATGATGATGAAGTGGCTGGACATCCGTTTCTCAATCGGCTCGGTCCTGATGTTTTGGATGAATCGGTGACAGTGGAACAGGTTCTGGATAGGCTTATAGCTAAAAAGTATATGCGACGCGGTTTTCCGACGCTGCTGTTAGACCAAAACTTCCTGTGTGGACTCGGTAACTATTTGCGCAGTGAGATTTTGTTTCTAGCCGGGGTTTATCCGACCAAACGTCCGATCGACTGCACGCCTGATCAACTTGAGAAACTAGCCCGCGCTTGCATTGAAGTGCCTCGGCAATCCTATGAAACTAAAGGCATCACAAATGATTTGTCGGTGGCCTTGGCTTTGAAAGCTGAAGGGAAACCTCGGTGGTTTTATCGGCACTGGGTTTTTTCGAGGATGAATCAACCGTGTTATGCGTGCGGCGATCGGATTGTGAAGGATGAAGTGGGGGGACGACGAGTGTACTTCTGTCCGACGTGTCAGGTTGAATAGTGAGGAATGTCTGTTTTGAAATCAATTAAACTTGAAATCAATTAAATATAGAGCATTGAGCTATTCTTCGTTGGGTTTGGGGAACGGCATGGCCATGCCCCTACAGATCCGGGTTTCAGAGATTGTAGGGGCATGGCTCGCCGTGCCCCAAACCTAACGAGAAGTTGAATCGCTGGATTATTTAACGCTAACAACTACAAACATAGTAAAGCCACATATCCGTGTTGTTCGCACGATCGGATTCTGTCACCAGTTCCACGTCATTGCGCCAAGAGTACACTTGGATATTTTTAAAGTTTTCCGTGAGCTGATTGATCTGTTCTTGGGGACGAATGTAGTAAGTTTCTAAGCTAAAATTGTGGGATTCATCTTTGACGATCGCATAACTCAACCCCTTGACTTGCCTAGGGTTCAATGGTTGATTCAGCACCCGGAGAATCGCTAGCATGACGAGATTGGTATAGGTTGCGATCGGATTAAAGGACCACTGGGATTTGAAATCAAACGCGCGATCGAAGCCTTGAAGGTTGTGGCTAGAGAAACAGAAGATTGCACCCGTTACGCCGACGCGATGGATTTCGGTGAGAATGCGAAGACGATCGGTGTGGGATACATAATCAATGCCGTTGAAGCTAAACAAAATAAAATCAAATGAATCGTCCTCGAAGCGGCTTAGATCTCGTGCGTCACACACTTGAAAGGTCGGTTTGGAAAACGTTGGAAAACGGATTCGACAGGCATCGATCATTTCAGACGACACGTCAATGCCAACATAACTCGCAGCGCAAGGTTGAAAATGTTTTGTCGTCCGTCCTGCGCCTACCCCGATGTCTAGCATTCTGAAGCGGGGAAGCTGTTCAGAGTAGCGATCGAGAATCATCTGTTCGGCAGGCTGAAGCGCATTGAGTTGCGTGTAATAATTAACAATGCTGGTGGTTCCATACGTCTGTTGGTTGCGATTCATCCAGCATTCATCTCCGCTTGTTTCAAGTCTCGGAACTGCGATCGACGAATGACATCCAAACTGATGGAGCTTCCAATCAACGTCGCAAGCGGAGCCATTGCAAAAATGTACACAATAACATTGTCCGTCAACATCAACTGCGCTACCGACAAAATGCCCAACATCGCGCCCAAATGGTAATGCGCCATCGCCCGATCGTGAGTATCCGCCCACAACCAATTGCGAAACGTCAGCCCCACCAAGCTAAAAAAGCTCGTTAGCCACACTGCCGCACCCACATAGCCAAAATCATGAGTCAGCCGCAAATAATCATTGTGTGGATGTCCCCCCGCCGTCTTATTTACTCGCCCAATAGGAATTTCCACTGAACCCGGACCATGGCCAAAAAGCGGGGCGAGTTCAATAGAATTTTGCACGGCCAGCCACATTTGATCGCGCCCTGCGGTGTTCACTTTTAGGCCGCCAATGCTGCCACTGTCGCCCTTTTCGGTGAATCGATCGCGAATGGGTTGCACATAGGTAAAGCTCAAATAAGCCACCAGCGCAATCATTCCAACCCACAGCCCCAACCGCAGCCAACCCTCGGGTTTGTGGGGCGAAAACCGGGACAACGGGTACAAAATCAGGGCAATCACCGTCGCCGTCCGCGAAAAACTTAGCGCCACACAAATGGTCATAGCAATGGCGATCGCCCCCGCATAGGGCACCTTATAGCGCCAAGCCGACAGCGCAAAGGGCAACATCGCCACCACAAAAGCCGCAAAGGCCCGTGCCCCCATCGTAAAATCGGAACCCGGTCCCTTGACCATAATGCCAAGGCTATAGGCTGCCGTTGCGATCGCCACCGTACTCAAGAACCCATGACGCACAAACCAAGGCAGCACCGGATTTTCGAGCACCACGCAAGCACTCAGCAGCATTAGCCCAATGAACACGCCGTAGCTGAGCAAATTCTGCACGCTGTTTTGAAAACTAACGCCTGAGAAGGGGAGATTTGCGACTAAAGAATAAATTCCCAAACTCAAGAAGATTAAATATCCCAGTCCGCTTAAGATTAGTTTTTTAGGGAACTGGCGAGAATTTAAAAGCAGTAGAACGCAGCCAATATTCGCAACGATCGTCACTCCAGCCAAGGCTGTAACAGGTCCCAACGACAATCGCCGCACCCCATCCGTCAACCCACACAGAATCAAAATGCTGGTGATCAAAATTTCTCGAAGACCGATTTTAGACGGGAAAAGCATGACGGTTGAATTTCAGGTGAAAAGGGCAGCTAGTACTACGCGGAATAAATAAGATTCTGTACCCCCTCCTCGTTAGGTTTGGGGCATGGCCATGCCGTGCCCCAAACCCAACGAGGAGGCGTTGAATCGCAATTATTTAAGCCACAGACGACTAGGTTGAAACTTTAGCATTGCGGGACTGATCCAGCGTCTCATAAAGGCGACTATAAATCTGTCCCCGAACCTCCCACCGATAAAATTCTCGCACGCGCGCCTGCCCAGCCACGCCCATCGATCGCCGCCTGTCGCCATCCTGTGCCAACTCCGTCATCGCCTCAGCCAACTCCTGAACGGCTTGAGGCGGATCTATAGCCCTCACCCGAATGCCTGTCTCAGGCGTCACTTGAACACTTGGCCCACCCACATCCAAACACACGATCGGCAATCCCGCCGCCATAGCCTCAATACAAACCGTGGGCGAAAAATCATGCAAACTGGGATGCACAAACACATCACAGTCGGCCATCATTTGCAACGCCTGCGACCTCGGAAGATTACCCAAAAACTTGATTTGCGAATGGCCCGCCGCAATGCCTTGAAGGCCCTCCAGTTCTGATCCACTCCCCACAATCCAATATTCGGCATTCTCTAGCTTCGCCGCCAAAAACGCCCGAATCCCCAAGTGATAGCCCTTCCAATGAATGAGTCGCCCAACGCTCAAAAATCGCACGGGAGGCTCTTCTTCACGGCTAGCTTCACGGCTGGCTTCACGATCGGATTTCAGCGACTCCAGTAATTGCCAATCGGCCTCACTCACCGCCGTCAATCCGGGTAAAACTTCTAAGCGCGGGACGTGGAGGGCTTTGAGCCGATCGGCAGTCTCGGGAGTACAGGCGAGGGCAATGGCGCTTCGTCGGGCTGTGAGGTGGACAAACGGATCCCACTCGCCAGAAAACCGGGCCACCTGCCGCAAAAATTCATAGAGCTTGCCCCGCCACCCAAAATCGCGCCAAAAACTCAAGGGCGCAGACTCAGCCCCGCCTACTGGACCCCACACAAAAGGAATCGGCAACAGCGCCAAGAAACTCGGGGCCGAATACCGAGCGTACGTCGCATGATGAATCACGTCAAACCCGATCGTCCGATGCAGCCGTTTCGCCACAAAATACGCCTTGATTTGCCACAGATAGTGATGCAAATGCACGTCCCACTGAATGCCTTTTCCGCCCGTCGTCCAGTCATAGACCCACTTAAACGGATCAAGATAAACCCAATGAATATGTAATCCCGAATTCAACGCTGATCGATGGGCAAGTTCAGCCTCAATGCCCGATCGATGGGTCTCGGTCGTCAACACCCACACCTCATGCCCCACTCGATGCACCGCACAAGCCGTCTCCCATCCCACCCCCGGCTCCGATCCCTTGTTCGGTTCACAGGCATACGCCGAAATCAACATCTTCATCGAAAATCCATCCTCTAGTGATCGTTACAATTGCAAATGCCCGACAAGATCCTTAAGATGCCACGCTGCTTATGTCTTCTCCAACTTACGACGGAAACTCGCTAAAAGCGGAGCAGAACGAAGCGCACATTAGCCTCTCGACGGTGTACCGTACCTTGAAACTATTTAATCTGTACGCGCTGCGATAAGGTGATCGAATTTAAACAAGACACCGTGCTGACGATGTTTAAGCCAATTTTTTCCAGAACCCCGCACTCGTCCTAGAATAGAGGACTAGTTCACAGTTCATCCCCGACTGCCCCCATGGCTATGCAACCTCCCATTCTCAGCGGTTCCGAGATTCGTCAAACCTTCCTGTCCTTCTTTGAGGCGCGCGGCCATCAGACGATCGCGAGTGCCTCCCTCGTGCCCGAAGACCCGACCGTGCTGCTGACGATCGCCGGGATGTTGCCGTTTAAGCCGATTTTCTTGGGCCAGCGCAATGCTGAGTTTCCCCGCGCCACCAGTTCGCAAAAATGCATTCGCACCAACGACATTGAAAACGTAGGACGTACGGCGCGGCACCATACGTTTTTTGAAATGCTGGGGAATTTTAGCTTTGGGGATTATTTCAAGTCTCAAGCGATCGCCTATGCCTGGGAACTGACGACCCAAGTGTTTGGCATTGCAGCAGAAAACGTCGTGGTGAGCGTTTTTGAAGAGGATGATGAGGCCTTTGAGATTTGGAAAACTAGCATCGGCGTGAATCCCAAACGGATTATTCGCATGGGTGCGGCGGACAACTTCTGGGTTTCGGGTCCGACGGGTCCCTGTGGTCCTTGTTCAGAGTTGTACTACGATTTTAAGCCCGAACTAGGCGACGACAACATTGACCTTGAAGACGACACCCGGTTTATTGAGTTTTACAATCTCGTGTTCATGCAGTCCAACCGAGACATTAATGGGAAGTTGACGCCGCTGAAGAACCGTAATATCGACACGGGGATGGGCTTAGAGCGGATGGCGCAAATCCTCCAGCGCAAACCCAATAACTATGAAACAGACCTGATCTATCCGATTGTCGAAACAGCGGCAACCCTGGCTGGCATTGACTATCATAAAGCCGATGAAGCCACAAAAGTTTCGCTTAAAGTCATTGGCGATCACATTCGAGCGGTTGTTCATATGATTGCTGATGGGATCACGGCCTCGAATGAAGGACGCGGCTATATTTTACGGCGGTTACTCAGACGGGTGATTCGCAGTGGACGAGTTTTAGGGATTACTGACGTGTTCACGGTGAAGATTGCTGAAACAGCGATTCAACTGTCGCAGGCGCACTATCCGAACGTCCGCCTGCGAGAAATGGTGATCAAACAGGAAATGGAACGGGAAGAACAACGCTTTCGGGAAACCCTCGATCGCGGTGAAAAATTGCTGTCGGACATCATCGACAGGTCAAGCGGCAGCATTTCTGGCGAAGATGCCTTTGTCCTGTACGACACCTACGGATTCCCTCTCGAACTCACCCAAGAAGTGGCTGAAGAACGCGGCCTGACGGTTGATGCGGACGGTTTTACTAGCGAAATGCAGAAGCAGCGCGATCGGGCCAAAGCCGCACACAAAACCATCGATTTGACTACCCAAAATGCGATCGCAGAAGTTGCAAAAACCGTATCTGAAACGGAATTTCTCGGCTACTCCGAAACGGTAAGCCTCGCAACGATTAAAACGATTTTAGTGAGTGGTACAGCGGTCGCGCAAGCAGAGGCGGGCGATCTGGTCAAATTTATCCTAGACAAAACGCCATTTTATGCCGAATCCGGTGGACAAATGGGTGACATTGGGTATCTGAGCGGTGATGAATTGCTCGTCCGTATTGATGATGTGCAGAAACAAAATGGTCTCTTTGTCCACATCGGGCAAGTCGATCGCGGAACCCTGAGCGTTGGCATGACCGTCACAGCCCAAATCGATCGCACCTGCCGCCGCCGCACCCAAGCCAATCATTCCGCTACGCATCTTTTGCAGGCTGCACTGAAGTTAGTCGTCGATGACACCATTGCGCAAGCAGGCTCTCTTGTGTCCTTCGATCGGCTGCGGTTTGACTTCAGCCTTAACAGAGCCATAACCCCAAACGAGTTGCAACAGCTCGAATCGCAAATCAATACGTGGATTGCTGAAGCTCACGCAGGCGACATCGCTGTAATGCCGATCGCCGAAGCCAAAGCGAAAGGGGCCACTGCCATGTTTGGTGAAAAGTATGGAGCCACTGTACGCGTCATTGACTTCCCTGGCGTCTCCATGGAACTGTGCGGCGGAATCCACGTTAACAACACCGCTGAAATTGGCGTATTTAAAATCATTTCGGAAACCGGAGTAGCGGCAGGCGTGAGACGCATTGAAGCCGTGGCGGGTCCTGCAATTTTAGATTATCTCAACGTTCGTGAAACCGTGGTGAAAGACTTGAGCGATCGCTTTAAGGTCAAACCTGAAGACATAGGCGATCGGATTACCGCCATGCAAACCGAACTGAAAGACAACCAAAAGCAAATCGCTGCTCTCAAGTCTCAGCTTGCGGTTGCCGGGGCGTCGCAGTTGATGAATCAGACGGAAGGGGTGGGAGCCTTTAAGACGATCGTTGCCGAGCTTCCCGGAGCCGATGCCGAATCTCTCAAGAGCGCCGCAGAGAACCTTCTGCAAAAGCTCGGTGCATCAGGCGCAGTAGTTCTAGGCTCGTCCCCCGAAAGTGGGAAAGTAAACTTCGTCGCGGCATTCAGCCCAGAAGCCGTGAAGCAAGGATTGCAAGCCGGGAAAGTCATCGGAGCCGTCGCAAAAATCTGTGGCGGCGGCGGTGGCGGTCGTCCGAACTTTGCCCAAGCGGGTGGTAAGGATGATAGCAAGTTGGGAGAAGCGATCGCCCTTGCAAAAGCGCTGGTGACAGCAGGGTTAGGGTAACGCGATGGACATTCATCCATTACTAACTGAGATGGGAGCAGAATGCCAAAACGTTATTAACCTCCTCAACGAACTCCAGAATCCTGATTTGAGTGTCGATCGGCAAGGCACGCTTCTTGCCGATTTACTCGCCGCAACGATTCATCTTAATATTCACTGTGATGAGGACTTACAGGATTTTATTGCTAATATTATGGAAGATATACCCGATACGGATGAGGACTGACCAATGTTTTATTGCAGATTTATTCGATATTTTAGAGAGTGAATTATTTATGCTGTCGAGATTAAAGGTCGAGCACTATAAAAGCCTCTTTGATGTCGAAGTGAAGCTAGAACCGTTGACCGTCTTTATTGGACCTAATGGTTCTGGAAAATCTAATATCTGTGAGGCGTTGTCGATCGCTTCATCCATAATGAATAATATTTTCATGCTTCAATCAGTTGGGGTTGACACAGTATTCTCATATGCATTAAATTTACTTGGAAAAAATAATTTGAGTGATCAAGGTCAATCTTTCTTTTGGCATGGATATTTGGATTATTTGCAATTTGAAATAGAGAATAATTCAGGAGAGAATCTTTTGCCTACAGGAAATCCTGTTTCTAACCTTTCGATTCGTTATGATAATGATCACAAATCTCTAATCCTCTCAAATTTGACTACTCAGAATTACGATGATTCTGAATTTTCAGAACAATCTAAGACATTTATGATTTCTCAAAGATATATAAAATCTGATTTATATTCAGATATTTCTTATGTGAAAATTTATGATTTCTCACCCAATTCACTTAGTTTAAACACAAATGCTCCGATTGAAATGTCAAGCACTGGGGAGGGACTTCCCAATATCTTGGCTAATATTCTTTTGTCCGATCGGGAACGATTTGGTGAATTGGAAAAACGGTTAACTCAATTAGTACCCAACATCAAGCGAATTTCTCTACGTAATAATCAAAATCAGTTTTTACTGGAACTGGTCGATCGCTACTCTGATCATCGCATTCCCGCATCAGAAATCTCAGATGGAACCTTGCGGATCTTAGCGTTCTTAGCATCGCTTTACCAAATCGAGACCCCTAGTATCATTTGTTTTGAAGAGATTGAGAATGGGGTTCATCCGTGGTTGTTGCATAAGATGATTGAATTGCTAAAACTGGTTTCGACTGAAGGGATTAACGGTAAACCTGTGCAGGTTTTAATTACAACTCATTCGCCTGTTCTTTTGGATTACGTTGAACCGAAACAAGTTCGTGCTGTCGAGCTAGATACCGAAGGAAAAACACAAGTTCATGAACTCCCGATCGAATCGAAAGCCTTCCAAAAAGCGCTTGATGCCTACGATGGGGCCTTAGGTGAACTGTGGTTTACGAATGTCTTTGGGGGCAATCCGGTATGACGCGATCGTTACGCATTGGCTTGATCGCAGAAGGAGAAGTCGAGTTGGGTCCGAGTATTCCCTACATCAAACCAGAAGACGGTGGAAAAATCATCGATCGGGCCAATGAAGGCGCATTGCATATCCTCATTCGTCGAGAACTCACCGACGCAGGATTTCCCGATTGTCACTTTGTTCAGCGTCACCCAACGGTTAGAGAACGCGGGACAGGCGAGGTTCGGCGGGGCTATTCAATTTTAGAATCACGCTATTTACGACAGGTCGTGACGGTTTGGAAGCCCAATGAAATCGATATAGTTATCCTCGTTGTAGATGCAGATGATTTATTGGAAGAACGATTGCGAAAACTAGTAACAGCGCTTGAAGTGATTCGAGACAGTCATTTGGATCATGACGACAATGAAATCACTGACCGCAGTCTCACCGGACTTGCTATTCGAGATATAGAAACTTGGTTAATTGCCGATCAAGAAACTATGTCGGACGTTTTGAAGGTTACGATCGAAGACATTACAGATTTTGAAACCCTAACCCGTAGTAAAACTATACTGGATGACGCCATCGAGCAATCTAACTATCTCGCGGATGAACCCAAAGTCAATCAACGGCGGCTTCAAGTGCGTTGGTCGATCGCTCATCAGATCAGTCTCGATCGGCTTCGATTAAATTGCCCTCAAGGCTACGGGAAATTTGCAACCCATCTCATTGCCGTCGCCGTCGTCACGACTCAATCTATTCATAAAACCGATCGTCCGTCTTAATTAATGGTTTGATTTGAATTCCTTGATGCGATCGGACACCTGTTGTTCGGGATTGATGCCCTCGAAGGTCGGCGGTATCCACACGCGTACCACGAGCAAAACGGCCATCGCCAGTAGAAAGGCACAGGTTGCCATCACTTGTTGCCACTCGACTTCCAGAACGCCTTTAACAATGACTTCTCGCAAGACAGACACGATCGCCACCTCCACCGAAACCCCAATGGAAACTCGTTGTTCTTGGAGATAAATAATCAGTAGCCGAAACAACTCAACCAAAATCAAGATGAATAAAATATCCGCCGTTATTTCATGAAATCGCAGCGTCATTACCAGCGAAAGAAAAATTTCTCTTAGCTGTAAAACCATCACACAAAACAATCCAATGCATAAAGAAACGACAATCACATCCTGGACCGTTTCCAACACGCGAACAAGATGACTGCGCCGAAACCTTCTGTACCAGGGTGTCGCTGGTGTTTCGATCGGCTGAAGTGAGGGCTGTACAGAGATCGCCACAGGGGCAATAGGGTGTTGCAACATCTTTAAGTCCTGCTGTGTTAAGGCTGATGCTTACTTTAACCAGTCAGGGCTTCATCTATCAACCGATCAACCATCAGATGATCTGATTAGTGATATTGCTCGATACCAATGATGTGATTTCTACATCGTTCGCGATCGGACTCTGGAAACGTGAGATAGGTCCATCGCGGCTACTGATTGTGGCATTGCTTAATACGATCGTAAGTATAGCAGTCCGACATGATTCGTGAGAATCAGATTCCTTCTGGGAAAGCCTTTCAGAGAAAAGTTATCTCACAGATGAGATCGGATTGCTATATTCTAAATAAATCGTTGTGGAGTTCATGGTACCAGGGTAAACAAAACAGCAACGATCAAGAGACGATCGGTGCTGTTTTGTGCTGATGATATTTAATTATGTTCTGTGAGGTGTTAAACGATTGATTTGGTGCGACGGCGAAGGACCAGTTTGCCAGCAACAACACCCAGAACTAAAGTTATTCCTGGCTCAGAAACTCTCTTCGGAGATGCTGACTGAATAATCAGATTTGGAACAAGAACGCTTGTCGTCACCGGAGGCGTAATCGTTACAACTGGAGGAGGCGTAATCGTTATAACTGGAGGAGGTGTCGTCGTTACAACTGGAGTATTGTTATTAACAAAAGCTTCGCTTCCTCCATTAGAAAAGGCTTGAACATGCATTCCAACACGTAATGACCCAGATTTCAAATCATTAAATACATCCTTGAGTGTTTTATTTGGACTTAGGTTAAAAAATACACTGACCCATTCTCCAGGATTAACGCCATTCTGAGATATAGCACCCGTTGCTTGAATTTTAAAGTCAGGTGAGAAATTTACGGTGTTGCCGCCGGGGAGATTCATCCCACCTTTTGCTGCTGCTGCAAAATCTACGCCTGCACCGCTATCTGCGATCGTCCCCATGCTTTTTAGCACGGTACTGTTATCGAAGTAAAGTTGCGTCATGGAAGAAGCAAAGGGACCGACATTTGAAAATTTAAACAAGACACCATTAGATGTAAGGTCTTCTTTGCCAGAACTATCTGTAACATCTACGAATAGTTGATGTTCACCTGTTGACTCATTGACGGCATTGTTAGATGTAATATTGTTGAAATTAAATTGAAGAGCTTGCGCTGGAGAAGATGCTAAACATCCTGCTGTAATGCAAAGTGAGGAAGTTGTAAGAAAGCGTTGAATGAACAGAGTGTAGTTAGACATGATTGCTGATTTTTCTATGCAAGGTACAAAAGAGCATGGTTAGAATAGAAGCTAGTGCTGCTCAATCAACAGTATTGAACTTTGACTAGAAAAAGACGACTCAGCAAGCAAAAGTTTTACATCTTCTTGTTAAAGACTGTTTAGATCTGTATATGCCGATACCAAGCGGTACATGGTTTTCTCAAGGACAATCCCGATATTGGATTATTGTATAGTTTTAGCCTTATTTTCCTAACTTTCGATGGTGCTGGACAGTATTTTCCGCATGGGTACTTAATTTTGAAGCGTAATCCACAGATGTCCTAGGTAGAATTTGCGGATTTAAACTGAACCCGAAACTCGACCCGAAGCTCCCACACCCGCACCCGTTGCAAAACCTGCTGAACCTAATCCTACGCCCATCCCGCCCGACCTTATTGCCCCTGTTCCCGCACCTGAACCTATTGCGGATCCAGCCCTACCCGTGGAACTCGCTCCCATACCAGAAGCGCCCCTTGCTGCTCCTACGCCCTAATCTCCCATTAATCGATGTATAGTTAACGACGGGATATGAAACGATGATTTAACGCACTTTGAGGTCTGGTATTTTGGAAACATACGAGTTTGATGTCATCATCATTGGCGGTGGTCCAGCGGGCTGTACCTGTGCGTTGTACACATCTCGTGCTGATCTGAAAACCGTTATTTTAGACAAAAATCCTTCCGTCGGAGCTTTGGCAATTACCCACAAGATTGCAAACTATCCCGGTATTGTTGGAGATGTCAGTGGGGATGAACTCTTGACGATCATGCGTGATCAGGCGATCGCCTTTGGTACGACGTATCAACGAGCACAAGTTTTTGGCATTGATGTCAATGGTCCCTTGAAAACGGTGTATACGCCTGAAGGAACTTTTGTCGGTAAGACATTGGTGTTGGCGACGGGCGCGATGGGAAGGGTTGCATCATTTGCGGGGGAGGCGGAATTTTTAGGGCGTGGTGTGAGCTATTGTGCGACCTGCGATGCGGCATTCTACCGGGAACGGGAAGTGGTGGTGGTGGGCAATAATCATGAAGCGATCGAAGAAGCTCAGGTTTTGACTAAGTTTGCCTCAACGGTCCATTGGGTCACGGCCAAGGATCCTCTACCGGATGACGAATCAGCCCAGTACGTATTGAGTTTGCCGAACATTAAACATTGGAGCCAAACTCGTCTGACGTCTATTGAAGGAGGCGACGCAGGAGTAACGGGCGTTCTCGTCAAAAATCGCCAGCATCCCGAGCCTCAACTTCTTCCCGTGGAAGGCGCATTTATCTATCAAAGTGGCTCTAAGCCGATTACTGATTTTGTTGGGGGACAAGTTGCGGTGAATGAGGATGGCGGCATTACGGTGAATGACATGATGATGGCGAGTGTAGAGGGCGTTTGGGCGATCGGAGATATTCGTAATACGCCGTTTAAACAAGCGGTTGTGGCGGCTGGAGATGGCTGTATTGCTGCAATGTCGATCGATCGTTTTCTGAATGGTCGCAAATCAATTAAGCCAGATTGGGACCATTCTTAGTTCTCAAAAGCCGAAGTTGCCAATCATTTCATTCACATCCGCTCCACTCACCGTTCCCGCAACAATCTATCCCGCTCCAAAACTCGTGGTCTACCGTTCCACCATACACATCAGAGGTATACCCCGCTGCAATCCCCGAATACCATGAACCCGATCGAACATTTAAGTCACAATTTGCCAAAATAATGCCGATCGCGAACGCTCCGAAGCCTAACCTTAGGAATATGCTCCAAGAAATACAAAAAATTTATGGTTCTTCTCAAGAAAATACCTAGAACCTTCATAGAGTCATCCGTATATACAAGCTAATATAGTTCTATCAGGGAATTCAAATCATGAACGACCCTAGGGTATTTACGGATGTGCCACTAAGGCATCGCGCTTTCATACCCGTGCATTATTTCTTTCGACCTATCACTAACTTCCACATCTAGAAATACCTATGAACGGCAATCTCCTGAATCGAGTTCCAGCCCTACTTTCGTTCGTCATTCTTCTCACCTGTTTTGGGGTGAAGTCTGTCTGCGCCCAGTCCATCACCTCCAGCAGCCCCCAGACCCAAGTCAACCTCAACGCCAACCAAATCGACATCAGCGGCGGAACCCGATCGGGCGGGAACCTATTTCATAGCTTTGGACAATTTGGCTTGAATGCCGGACAAGTCGCCAACTTCCAATCCAATCCCAATATCCAAAACATCCTCGGTCGCGTCACAGGCGGCAATGCTTCTATTATTAACGGCACGCTCCAAGTCACAGGCGGACCGTCGAATCTATTCTTATTGAACCCCGCTGGAATCATCTTCGGCCAAAACGCCCAACTGAACGTCCCCGCCGCCTTCACCGCCAGCACCGCCAATGGCATCGGCTTTGGCAACAACCAATGGTTCAATGCCACCGGGTCAAACAACTACGCCACCTTATCCGGCACACCCAGCACCGCCGACTTCCTCGCAGGTTCAGGCGGCAGCTTAGTGAATGCTGGAAATCTCTCCGTTGCCCAAGGTCAAAGCCTCACCCTCCTCGGTGGCACGGTCATCAATACCGGAACCCTTACCGCACCCGGTGGCACCATCACGATCGCCGCAGTACCGGGTGGTCGATCGGTCCGTCTCACCGATTCAAATAGCCTTCTCTCCATCGAACTTCCCCTAGCGCCCAATGCAACCCTAAATTCCAGCACCTTCACACCCCAAACCCTCCCCGCCCTGCTTACAGGTGGAAACCTAGCCAGCGCAACGGGCATCACCATTAACAATGGCGTCGTGACCTTAACCGGATCATCCACGCCATTGTCCACCATCGCCGGATCGCTAACGATCGCTGGACGTCTGAACACCGATGCCGGAACCATCGGCAACGGCGGCACTATCCGAGCCAACGCCGAAAAAACCTTCGTCACAGGTCGTCTATCTGCCGAAGGCGGAAGCACCAGCGGCAACGGCGGCTTCATCGAAACCTCAGGCAAAAGTCTAACGATCGCCCCCAGCACTACCGTCAGTACGCGCGCACCCCAGGGTGTCAAGGGCACTTGGCTCCTCGATCCTGCTAACTTAGAAGTCGTTGGCGCAGGTGGAACAGGCACGATCGCCGCTGGCACGAATAGTATTGCAGATTCGACTATTGCTGCGGCAACGATCGTCACTGCCCTCGACGGCAACAACGTCAATCTCCAAGCGACTAATAGCATTACGGTTAGTGCTGCGATCGACGCAACGCCAAATGCAGGAAATGGGAATTTAACGCTAACAGCCCCGACCACGAATCTTAATACACCGATCACTCTAAAACCCGGTAGCACCTTGAACGGAACTGCTACAACGGTAAACGTCGGCGCAGGTGGAACCGTCCAAAACGGTGTTGATGCCGCGATCGTAGGCGGTACGGTCAACTTAGCCGCCGCAACCTATTCGCTAGCTCAAGCCGTTGTCGTTAATAAGAGCCTGACGATTAAAGGCGCAGCGGCAAATACAACCATTGTCAAAGGTAACGGAGTTGATCAGGTCTTTAACTTCTTTCCCTATGGAACGGTGAGCACCAATGGGACAAGCACAGGTACTGTGAACTTAGAGTCCATGGCCATTGTTAATGGAGGCAACAGTGGAATTACAAATACCAACAATGGAACGCTGATTCTCGATAAGGTGAACATTCTCAACAACAAATCGACAGTCAGTGCGGGGGGCATCAATACCGAAGGCGTTATTGTTGCTAGTAATAGTACGATCGCCAATAACGAAGGAACCTCTGCTGGCGGTATCCGGACCACTAGCTATATCCGACTAACGAATACAACAATTTCAGGAAATAAAGCAACCGATGTTACTGGAAATGGCGGCGGTATCTTCAGTACTGATAACTTGAATCTTAATAACAGCACCATTACAAACAACACGGCTGCTAATGCAGGCGGCGGTATTTACACAACAGGGTCCACAACAATCGAGAACACGATCGTTGCAGGCAATCGAGCGACGACTGTGCCGACGACCGCTGAAGTGAGTAACTCAGGAAACTTTAACTCCCAAGGCAACAACCTAGTCGGTCAAAACGGTAATGCTGGCGGTTTCCAAATGATCGCATCTGACATCATCGTCCCAGGGGCGATCGCCGCCCAAATCGGAACCCTCGCTAACAACGGCGGAACGACCCAAACCCACGCCGTTCTCCCCGGTAGCCGAGCTATTGATGCCAGCGGGGCAAACGCAACGACCACAGGTCAAGACGGCAACGCGATCGCAGGAACCGCCCGAGACATCGGAGCCTACGAATTTGGTGGATTCCAGTTCAATCTCGTGACCGTCAGTGGTAATGGCACTGTTGCTGTCCCTGGCCAATCCGCTGTTGTCGGAACCAACTTCCAGCCTTTAGTGGTCGAAGTCCGTCCGAATATCGCTGGACAACAAGTCGCAGGCGGATCGGTCAATGTGAACTTCACTCCCACCCCTGGAACCAACGGCGCAGGACTGTTACCGTTAAGTCCCGCACAACAGACCGTCCCGATCGGAGCAAACAACCAAGCCTCCATCACCCCCACCGCCAACACCGTCACCGGAACTCACACCGTCGTCGCCAACGCAACCGGAAACACCGGAACCGCGCAAACCTTTAATCTCACGAATACTCCCGATGTCCCCAAGACCCTAACGGCGATCGGACCCGGCGGCCTTCCTGCTGCTGCACAAACAACTACCGTGTTTACGCCATTTGCCAATGCCTTACAGGTCTTAGTCAAAGATCAATATGGCAACGTCATTCCAGGCGCAGTGGTCAACTTCGCAGTTCCCACAACTGGAGCCAGCGGAACCCTATCGACCATCACGGCCATCACGGATGCAAACGGTCTGGCCTCTGTCAATGTCACCGCCAACAAAGTTGCAGGCCGCTTTAATGCAACCGGAACCCTGAATGTCCTGAACGTCCAATACAACTTGACGAACCTAGCCGGAGCCGCCACCACGGTCACAGCTAGCAACGGGGGGCAGACCACTGTCGTCAATACCGGATTCACCAATCCTCTGCAAGCCACCGTAACGGACACCTACGGCAACCCCATCTCCGGAGCCACCGTGAACTTCACCGTCCCCGCCACCGGAGCCAGTGGAACGGTCGCAACCGCGATCGCAACGACCAATGCTAACGGAGTCGCAACCACAACGGTCACGGCAAACGGAACCGTCGGAATCTACGCCGCAACCGGAGCCGTCACCGGATTGACAAACGCGAGTTACACCCTCACCAACGTCGCCAATCCCGCCAGCATCCCTGCCACGATCGCCGTCATCAACAACACATCCAACCAAAGCACAACCATCAACAGCCCATTCACGAATCCCTTACAAGTCCTAGTCAGCAACAACACAGGAGCACCTCTAGCCAATACCCCCGTAACCTTCACCTTACCCAGCGCGATCGGCACCTCTGCCTCAACGCTCACCGTATTCACGAATGCGAATGGCATTGCCAGCCTACCTGTAAATGCTCTAGGAACCACTGGAACCTTTAGCCCGATCGCCACCGTAAACAATCTAACCACCCAATTCACCTTAACGAATAAGCCCGTAGCAGTCATTCCAGTCATTCCAGTCACCCCTATCACTCCCGTCACTCCCGTCACCCCTATCACTCCCGTAACTCCCGGCAATAGCGGAATCTTGACCTCTGTCGAGCAAGTTCGCATCGGACAAAATCTACAGCGATCGAATCCTAATGCGAAAACTCCAGCCATGGCGAGTGGGGGTTCTAGTTCACTCTGTATCGTTCGCGATCGAGAAGAGAAAAACAAAAACACCATCTTCGATCGTCAAAACGACAACAAAAAGACATCTGAAACCCAAAAACTTCCCGACTGCAAACCCACCGAAAGAACACCTTCAATCACGAAGTAAGGCCGTGGTAATTCAATAACGTTTCCCCTTTCAGAACTTCTGACAATCCGCCCCCTAGTCACAATTCTGGGAAAACCCGAATTTCCGAAGCCCCAGAATTGGGGGTTGGGGGCGGATCGCCAGGGACTTTGAAAAAAGTTCTTGGCCAACACATTCCATCCATCTCTTAACTCCCTAATATTCTTAATTACTCTTACTTACTATGTCACTGAACTCCGCCGGAAAAACGATCGTCGCTGCCACACTTCTACTCACCTCCGTGTGTAGCCTCCCCGCCCTAGCTCAATCCAAATCCATCGTCCAACTCAAACCCGATCGCCTCTCTCAACCCCAAACTCTACCCAGTCCCCTTCCCACCCCACAACCCAAACTCACCCCACCCACACCTACACCCACACCTATACCCACCCCCCAACTCTCATCCATACCCATCAACGTCCGCAAGATTGTAGTTACAGGCAGCACTGTTTTAACCCCTGCTGACCTCGCAACTCTAACGCAGCCTTTAGAAGGCAAAACGGTATCCTTGCAAGGTCTCCAATCCCTCGCCGATCGCATTACTCAGAAGTATCTTGATCTCGGTTACATCACCTCCCGAGCCGTTATTTCAGAACAAAAGATTACCGATGGACGGGTCACTATTCAAGTCATTGAAGGTACCGTAGACGGCATTGAAATTCAAGGCAATCAGCGACTCAAACCGTCCTATATTCGCGATCGAATTAAGCTCGGTATTCGCAAGCCCTTCAATAAAAATGAACTCGAAGATCAACTCCAACTGCTCAAAAGCAACTCCCTAATCGCCGACATCAGCGCAAGTCTCCAACCGGGCAGAGACTCCGGCAAAAGCCAACTCGTCGTCCGTGTCAAAGAAGCCCCAGCCCTCACAGGCAACGTCACCCTCGATAACTACTCACCCCCCAGCGTTGGGTCAGAACGCCTCGGCGGCACCCTAACTTATCGCAATCCCACCGGACTCGGCGACGAAATCAGCGCCACCTATTTCCGATCGCTCGCAGGCGGGTCTAACCTCTACGATTTCAACTATCGCGTTCCCGTCAATGCCATGAACGGCACCGTCCAACTTCGCTACTCCCCCAGCAATAGCAAAATCATTGATCCGGCGTTCTCTAGCTTTGGGATTCGCAGCCAAAGCGATCTGTACGAACTGACCTATCGTCAACCCGTCATTCGATCGCCCCGAGAAGAACTCGCACTCTCCCTCGGCTTCGCACTGCAAAACGGTCAAACCTTCCTCTTTGACAATTCCCCCACGCCCTTTGGAATTGGGCCAGATGCCAATGGCAACAGCCGCACCCGCGTCATCAAGTTTGGGCAAGACTATGTGAAACGCGATACAAAAGGTGCGTGGTCATTACAATCGCAGTTTAACCTAGGGATTTCCGCCTTTGATGCAACGGTCAATGCTCATCCCATTCCCGATGGTCGATTCTTCAGTTGGACAGGTCAAGTTCAGCGCGTGCAGCAGTTGTCGCCGAATAATCTATTGATTGCCCAAGCCGATATACAGCTATCACCCGATAGTCTTCTGCCTTCGCAGCAGTTTACAATTGGCGGCGGTCAGTCGGTACGTGGGTTCCGTCAGGGCGTTCGATCGGGCGATAACGGCATTCGGTTCTCCTTAGAAGATCGCATCACCGTCGCACGGGACAAAAAAACAGGTCGATCGGTGTTTCAGATTGCGCCCTTTGCCGATCTCGGAAGCGTCTGGAACAACCCCAACAATCCCAACCCCTCCAGCAAGGAAAACGTCTTAGCCTCTGCGGGCCTAGGTCTAATCGCCGAACCCACGCCCAATCTCTTGATACGACTCGATTATGCATTGCCACTCGTGAACCTCAGCGATCGAGGAAACAACATCCAAGACAACGGATTGCACTTCAGCATGGGCTACCGTTTTTAAATCGCTTGACGCCAAGGAAGTCTGTTGATCGCTAGTTTTGGTAACTCATACTATAATTAGCTACTATAATTAGCGGATTCAGACTTTCCATAGGTTTCCCCATGTTCACGGCTGCTAAGACCCCAACCCCCGCCCTGCCCAAGGATTTATTTGGGGCGATCGCATCCCTCAAAAAAGAGATGAATGCCGTTATCTTGGCCCATTATTACCAAGAAGCGGATATTCAGGACATTGCCGATTATTTGGGAGATTCGTTGGGGCTAGCGCAACAGGCCGCACAAACCGATGCGGATGTGATTGTTTTTGCTGGGGTTCACTTCATGGCAGAAACGGCCAAGATTTTGAATCCCACCAAGTTGGTGCTATTGCCCGATCTGGATGCGGGTTGCTCGTTGGCAGATAGCTGTCCGCCCGATCGCTTTGCAGAGTTTAAGCGCCAACACCCGGATCACCTAGTGATTTCCTACATCAACTGCACGGCTGAAATCAAGGCCATGAGCGACATCATCTGCACCAGTTCCAATGCCGTCAAAATCGTCAACCAGCTTCCAAGAGATCAGCCCATTATCTTTGCTCCCGATCGAAATCTAGGCCGCTATGTGATGGAGCAAACAGGCCGAGAAATGCTGTTGTGGCAAGGAAGCTGTATGGTGCATGAAATCTTTTCTGAGAAGAAGCTGATTGATTTGATGATTCAGTATCCCAACGCTGAGGTGATCGCACACCCCGAATGTGAACCGCCGCTACTCAAACACGCCCACTACATCGCCTCGACCACAGGACTGCTGAAATACTCACACGATCGCGATCGTGAATCCTTCATCGTGCTAACAGAATCTGGAATCATTCACCAAATGGAAAAAGCGTCGCCGAATAAGCACTTTATCCCTGCGCCACCCACCACAAACTGCGCCTGTAATGAATGCCCCTACATGCGGCTAAATACGCTAGAGAAGTTGTATCTTGCAATGCTGAACAAGACGCCTGAAATAACGATGCCAGAAGCCACAAGAATTGCGGCACTGAGACCCATGCAACGAATGTTGGAGATGAGTTAGGCTTATGGATTGAGCCAATATTGAGCTAAATATTGAGCCAAATTCCGAAATGGCGATCGGATATCCTGTAGGTTCCCTCACATAACCCTCATTCGAGACTCCCCATGCATTCTTTTCGTAAATCAACCCTCGCACTCCTCATTGCCGTCACGATGGGATTAAGCCTAACAGGCTGTATCGGCAGCAAAGTGACTAAAGAAAATTTCGATAAACTTGAAACAGGCATCACTGGAATGAATGTCCAAAAGATCAAAGACGTCATGGGCGAACCGACAGAGCAAAACAGTGGCGGGATTGGCCTCGCGGGCGTTGAAATGAGTGGCCGAACGATGACCTGGAAGGATGGTAATCGATCGATTTCGATCGTTTTTATTAATGACCAAGCCATCAGCAAGTCCCAAGTTGGAATGTAATCTTATCCTTGATCTATTAAAAAGCCCCAAGAGCGATCTACACTAGAAAAGTGCAGATGTACTTTGAGTGAGTTTGTACTGCTCAAGCTAACTGCATAAGCTCTCTTGTCGATCGCGCGATCTATCATGATTCCCGTTCAGCTCACCCTCCGCAATTTCTTAAGCTACCGTGCTGCAACCCTAGACTTCCGAGGATTGCAGACGGCTTGCGTGTGCGGGGCCAACGGTGCGGGTAAGTCTTCGCTTTTGGAAGGGATGTCTTGGGCGATTTGGGGTCGGAGTCGGGTGGAAAGTGAAGATGATGTCATTCATCAGGGCGAAACGGAAGCGCAAGTTGAATTCATTTTTCAGATTCATGAAAACCTCTATCGGATTATTCGCACCCGCTGCCGTCGTCAAGGGATGGCGCTCGAATTTCAGATGGCGACGCAGGTTGACCCCGAGCTGAAAACCCTACCGAAAACCTTCCGATCGATCACCGAAAAAGGCGTCCGCGCCACCCAACAACTCATCATCCAACAGGTGAGACTCGACTACGACACCTTCGTCAATTCGGCCTACCTCCGCCAAGGCCGCGCCGATGAATTCATGCTGAAGCGGCCCATCGATCGCAAGCAGATTCTCGCGGACCTACTCAAACTCGATCACTACGACGATCTGTCCGAACGGGCCAAAGAAGAAACCCGTACCGCCAAATCTCAAGTCGATGGCATCGAACGACAGCGTGCTGGCCTCGTCTCGCAATTAGAACGCCTCAGCAATCTCGAACCCCAACAAGCCACCTTAGAGGTCACCATTGCTCATCTCCAAACCCAACAAACAGCAGCCCACACCCGACTGCAAAAGCTTCAAGCCCAGCACCAACAGCAGCAAACCTGGCAGCAGCAGTTTCAATGGCAACAAAAACAACAACAGCAGCAGAAACAAGATTGCGATCGGCTAACTCAGGAATATCATCAGGCCGAACAACAGTTGCAAACGCTACTCGGACTCGTGAACCAAGAAGAAGCCATCTGTTCCGGCTACGCGCGCTGGCAAAAACTCCAAGCGGAAGAAGAGTTCCTCGGCGATCGGGCCTACCATTACCAACAGCTTCAATCCCAACGTCATCAGTATCACCAGCAGCAACGCGATCGGCTCCACACCCAACAACAACAACAGCGTCATCTTGAAACCCAAGAGCACAACGTCCTCGAACAACTCGATGAAATCCAACAGGTGCTGTCCGGACGATCGGACATTGAAAGCGCCATTGCAAAGTTAAAAATTGCAAAACAAGACCTTGCTCGGTTTGACTCAGTGCAGCTCAAAGCCGCTCCGCTGTTGCAACGACGACAGCAAGTCCAACGTGAACTCGATCGTGCTGTTGCCAAAATAACCACCCAACTTGAAACGCTGCGGACCTCGACCAAGCAGTTTGAACAACAACAGGCTGACCAACCTCAGTTGCAGCAGGCTGTCATGCAAATCAGCGATCGGATTGAAGAATTAGAAAAGCTGCGGCGATACCAAGAACGGGTTCGGGACAAGGGATTAGAACGGCGGACCTTTATGGAACGGCTTCACGCTCGGCAGCGCGATCATGAAGTCCAGCTCGCCGAAGTCAATCAAATCCTAAGCCTGCTCAAACACCAAAGCGCCGATGCCGAACTCAATGCCAAACTCCGAGAAGTTCTCGCCAAACACCACTCCGAACCCAGCAGCGAACTTAATGCCAAAACCCAATCTCACACCCAATCCGAGTCTGGCGGATCAGTCGCCGTTCGTGAAATGGTAAAAACCTATCAGATTCAGCCAGAATTGAAGTTGGATTTGACCTCTAATTTTAAGGCATCTAATTTTAATGCCGCCTTTGGTGAAGATGTTCCGGCCTGCCCACTGTGCGATCGGCCCCTTGATGAACATCACTGGAGCGTCGTGGTCGAAAAGCATTTGAGTGAGCAGACTGAAATTCTGGATGAGATTTGGATCATTCGCGAACAGCTTTCAGTCTCAGAGCGCGAGATTCAAGTCCTGCGTCAAGAGTACAAAGAACTCGAAGCCAAACTCCACGATTACGGCAGCATCTTAGAACAGCGCGGCCAACTTCAGGCGCAGCTCCAGGCCAGTGCAAGCGTCCGATCGCAGCTTGAACGCTTGACCCAAGAATTAGCCATCATTGAATCACAGCTACTAGAGCAACGCTACGCCCCAGAGTTGCAGGAAGAACTGAGACTCATCGAACAAACGCTGACACACTTAGACTACGACGATCGAAACCATGCGATCGCTCGGGGTGCCGTGGAGCGCTGGCGATGGGCGGATGTAAAGTACGTCGCCGTTCAGCAGGCCCAAACTCGGCAACGGCAGCTTACCGCTAAACTCCCAGTACTTCAAACCGAACTCACCGACACGGCGCAGCACATCACCGAAATCCAAACCGAAATCCGAGCGGGATTGGCTGAATTTGACGAAGCGCTTACGACGCTGGGCTACGATCTAGAACAACACAACACCTTGCGATCACAAATCAAAACAGCGCAGGTGTGGCAATTGCGCCATCAAGATTTACTCAAAGCCCAGCACCAACTCCCGCCGCTCCAGACCCGGCTTGATCAGCTTGCTCGCAGCTTACAGTCTCGGCTCATGAATCTTGAAACCGTGAACCGCGATTGTCAACAGCTTCAGAATGCTTTGGTGGAAACGCAAGATGCACCCCACGATCTGAGCGCCATTGAAACCCACATCCAACAGGAACGCCAACAGCTCGATCGTGCCCTTTCCAGTCTCGGACGCATCCAACAGCAACGGCAACAGCAACAGGTTCTCCATCAAGAATTGGAAACTCTTAATAACGAACTGCTTCAAGCCCAGCAACAGTACCGCGTTTACCAAGAACTCACCCAAGCCTTCGGTAAAAACGGCATTCAGGCATTGCTAATCGAAAACGTGTTGCCGCAACTCGAAACGCTAACCAACCAAATCCTAGCCCGCCTCACTAACAACCAGCTCCAAGCCCAATTCGTCACCCAGCGCCGCACTGGAAAAAATAAAGCCATCCCCAAATTTGCCGAAACCCTCGACATCATCATCGCCGACGCCCACAGCACGCGTCCCTATGAAACCTATTCCGGCGGTGAAGCCTTTCGCATTAACTTCGCCATTCGTCTCGCCCTCGCAAGACTCCTGTCCCAACGATCGGGAACCGCACTGCAAATGCTCATCGTAGACGAAGGCTTCGGCACCCAAGACCAGGAAGGCTGCGATCGGCTCATTGCCGCCATCAATGCCATCTCCGCCGACTTTGCCTGCATCCTCACCGTCACCCACATGCCCTACTTCCGCGACGCCTTCCAATCCCGCATCGAAGTCACCAAAACCACCCAAGGCTCCAAAATCTCGCTTTGGACTTGATGGGGATTGAGCGATTATAATAAAAGGGTAAGAGCGATCGTGGGGAACGCGGTATGCAATCCGTTTATCGAGTGAATGCAAGCGAGCTAGACGACCATTTTCTGGAAAGTCTAAAGGCGTTATTCGGCGATCGGAATATTGAAATTGTGGTGTCGTCAGTCGATGAAACAGAATATTTGCTAGGAAATGAATCGAATCGATCGCATCTCGTACGTGCTATGAAAATGTAGACGATCGAAAAAACTTGGTGGACGTCAACTCCCAATTTCTATAAATTCACAATCTGTGATATGGGGATTGAAATTGCTAAGTCAAATCAATCTAAGGTTCTCAATCGCTTTTATTGTTTAGACCTCGATCGAGCGGGAAATTTTAGTGGTAAAGACTTAGGATTAGCGCTCGTCAATAACCATTGAGGTAGAATAAGTAGGAGAATCACTAATTTTGGGAACCTACAAAATGAAACTTTGGCACAAAACTGCTTGGACATTGGGAACCGCACTGACGTTAGTAAATATCTACTCCTTTTCTGCTCATGCAGCTTCATCTGAATCTAAAGACACTGGTATTAAATCTCTTCAACTTCTTCAGCAGGGGCAAGCAAAAGCAAACCAGGGACAGTTTCAGAATGCTGTCTCCGCATACACGAGGGCGATCGAAATCAACCCAAAGTACACAGATGCTTACCTTTATCGTGGATTAGCCCACCACGATTTGGGAGATCCTAAAAGAGCGATCGAAGACTTTGAGCGTGCCATTCAACTTGACCCCAACAACGCCAAAGCTATCTATAGCCGAGGTGAAATAAAATCTGATTTAGGTGACTTGCCTGGAGCACTAATCGATTTAACCCAAGCCATTCAAATGAGTCCCAACTACGCTCAAGCTTATAACGATCGAGGAATTGTCTACTCCAAGCTTGGCAATCGTGCAGCGGCTGTTCAAGACTTAGATGCAGCACTAAAAATCAAGCCTGATTATGCAGATGCTTACTACAATCGTGCTCAGGCTCATGCAGAACAGAAAGATTTACAAAAGGCGATCGCGGATTTGACGCAAGCTATTCGATTCAATCCCAATTTAGCAGAAGCTTACGGACATCGCGGTATGATCTATGCTGAAACGGGTGATAAATCCGCAGCACTAACAGACTTACATAAAGCGGCTGAATTGTTCAGACAACAAGGAAATCGTGAATACTATGAGCAAACTTCTAGCTATATCAAACAAATTCAGCAGAAGCAATAATTCCCTATTTCAATACTCGTCCCGCGTTTAAAATAGCTAGAAGTGCTACACCTACATCCGCAAAGACGGCTTCCCAAAGGGTGGCCAGTCCGATCGCTCCTAAAGCAATAAAGACTGCCTTAATAACCATCGCTAGCACAATATTTTGAATCACAATCTGACGGGTTTTCTGCGCGATTTGAATGGCTTCTGCAACTTTTGACGGCGCATCGGTCATCAAGACAATATCAGCCGTTTCGATCGCTGCATCCGAACCTAGCGCGCCCATAGCGATTCCTACATCCGCTCTCGCAATCACAGGTGCATCGTTAATCCCGTCCCCGACAAAGATAACTTTACTTTTTCCAGACCGGGCTAGGATTTTCTCAATAGCATCAACTTTGTCTTCAGGTAATAGGTTAGCGAAATAATCATCTAACCCCAACTGATTCGCAACTTGCTTAGCGGTCGCATCATTATCCCCCGTCAGCATCACCACTCGCTCAACGCCCAATCGCTTTAAATTACGAATGGCCTGAACCGCATCGTCCTTTACTTCATCCGCGATCGAAATATATCCAGCATAACGTCCATCGACGGCCAAGTGAACAATAGTACCCATCACATCACAGGTATCGTGGTCGATGTTTTCGCGATGCAAGAGCCGATCGTTACCTGCCAAAATCACTTTATTTTCAAATGAAGCGCGGATGCCGTGTCCAGCAATTTCTTCGTAGTCAGAAACAACAGAAGGGGCAATGGTTTTTCCATAAGAATCCCGGATGGATTGGGCGATCGGGTGATTAGAATGCACTTCAGCATGGGCGGCATACCTCAGTAGATCTGATTCAGAGAAACGATTTCTGGGTTCTATTTTAGTGACTTTGAACGTGCCTTTTGTTAGCGTTCCCGTTTTATCAAAGACCACTGTTTTAACGGCTGTTAATGTATCCAAGTATGCTGAGCCTTTGATTAAGATACCGCGTTTTGCAGCGCCGCCAATTCCTCCAAAATAGCCCAATGGAATGCTGATGACCAATCCGCAGGGACAGGAAATAACGAGTAGAATCAAGGCGCGATACACCCAGTCCGCACGACTAGCACCTGGAATCAAGAGGGGCGGCAAAATTGCAATGAGAAGGGAAAGAATCACTACGATCGGCGTATAAATCCGAGCGAATTTCGTAATGAATTTCTCTGTTGCGGCTTTCTTACTGCTGGCATTTTCAACTAAGTCAAGAATTTTTGCGATCGAAGATTCACCAAATAACTTCGTCACTCGAATCGTAAGCACCCCCGATTTATTAATCATCCCCGCTAAAACAGGATCGCCAACCTTAACAATGCGTGGCACCGACTCGCCTGTTAATGCTGAAGTATCCAGTTGAGCATTCCCCTCAATGATTTCACCATCCAATGGAACCTTCTCTCCGGGTTTCACCAAGATGATATTTCCAACCTTAACAATTTCAGGTGAAACGGGTTTGGTAATCCCATCGATTTGTAAGTTTGCGCTGTCTGGGCGGATCTCTAGCAACGATTGAATAGAACGGCGCGATCGGCCTACGGAGTATTCTTGAAACAGTTCTCCAAACCGGAAGAACAACATGACTGTGACCGCTTCAGGAAGTTGATGAATCGCTAGTGCGCCCAGTGTTGCGATCGTCATCAGAAAATTTTCGTCAAAAACCTGTCCTCTGAGAATATTGCGTCCAGCGGTTTTGAGCACTGTCCAGCCACTTATCAGGTAAGCCGGAATAATTACCGCAAATTCGGCAATGCTGTAGGGCGTATCGTGCAGGGGTTTCTCAAACACCATACCCATGATGAGAAGTACCACGGATAGCAGCACAGGTGGAAGTTCTCTCTTGAGGTTGAACTCACCAGCACCATGACTGTGACTGCCTTCTGTAGAATCCTCGTCTGTATGATTGTCATCGTGGCTAGGGTGACTGTGATCGTCATGACTGTGATCGCCATGATCATAACTGTGAGACTTCGACAGCGTTTGGGATGGATCTGATTTCCCGGTCCCGATCGCATAACCCAATGACTCCACTCTCCTTTGAATGGTCTCTACGTTCACTTTCTCTGGATCATAGGACACCACTAATCGCCCAGTTGCCACCGTTACCGATGCCTCATCGACGCCTTTTAATCGCTCTAGAGCACCCTCAATCTTCATTTTGCAGCTTGTACAATCCATTCCAACTACTTGCATTTGTTGGGTCTTCAGCGAAGGCATCTGGGTCATGGTGGCATCCTCAATCACAATCTAATATCTCAATCATACAATGAATAAACAAACATATGAATAGTTGTTCATACATTGAATGATAACCATTCTTGGTTTATTCTGAGATACTAAATATGCTGCATACCGATCGCACTGACCCGATCGCACTGACCCGATCGCCTATGTAAAGTTGCCCAATCCGTTCTCTTTATGTCTAAGCAAAAAACTGTCAGCCCTCATGTCAGCCCTCAAATATCCGAATGCGATGCGTTGGATGATGCACCTAACTGCGAAGTTCATCTCGTCCATCTAGATGCCGTACGTCAAATACAGCCAGAACTGCTGCCGATCGAAAAAGCCCAGCGGATGGCAGATTTTTTTAGCATCTTGGCTGACCCAACCCGGTTGCGAGTGCTTTCCGCTCTAGCGCAGCAGGAGCTTTGCGTTTGTGACTTAGCTTTAAGCCTAAAGATGGGCGAATCAGCAATTTCCCACCAGCTTCGCGTGATGCGATCGCAGCGGATTTTGAAGTATCGAAAGGAAGGCCGAAATGTTTATTACAGCCTAGTCGATCGGCATATAATGACCCTCTACCAGGAAGTCGCAGCCCATTTACAGGAATCTGATTGTAAAGACCCTAGTTATCAGTGAAAATTGTAATCATCGCATCAAACCTTTCAGCAGCAACCGGAGACTAGTTGTCTACGGCTTAAAAATCCAGCGATTCAACTTTCCCTCGTTGGGTTTGGGGCACATTGAGCCATTCCCCTACAGTCTCTGAAACCCGGATATGTAGGGGAATGGCCATGCCGTGCCCCAAACCCAACGGAGAATAGATCAAGGCTCTAAGTTGGATTGATTTCAAGACAGGCATTACTGATGCCGCGCAGTACAAGTAGGTCATTAAGAGCATGTTTACCACCGCCAAACGCTACATCAATCGACGAATCCTCCCGACCCTCGGCAATCTTCAGCTTGCGATCGTGCTGCTGTTGGTGATTGCTATTTTCAGCATTTCAGGCACCGTCATCGAACAGGGACAATCCGCTGCGTTTTACGAAGCCAACTACCCCGAACATCCCGCCCTCTTCGGCTTCCTGAACTGGAAAGTCGTGCTCATCGCAGGTCTCGATCACGTTTATCGCACCTGGTGGTATCTCTCGCTCTTGATTTTGTTTGGCGCATCCCTCATCACCTGCACCTTCAAACGTCAACTCCCTGCCCTCAAATGGTTCTCCCGCACCCAGAAGCTCTACACCACGCCCAAACAATTCCAAAAATTTGCCCTTAGCTCTGAACTGGACCAAGCCTCGATCGACCCTCTTACCGAACTTCTCACCCAAAATAAATACAAAATCATCCAAGATGGCGACACGCTTTATGCCCGAAAAGGTCTCGCCGGACGCCTTGGACCCGTCATCGTCCATGCCAGCATGATCTTAATCATGTTGGGCGGCATCATCGGAGCCACCACAGGCTTCATCGCTCAAGAAATCGTCCCGAGCGGCGAAACCTTCACGATTAATAACGTCACCGACGCCGGACCTTGGGCTGGACCGCAAATCCCTAAAGACTGGTCTGTCAAAGTCAATCGCTTCTGGATCGACTATCTCCCCACGGGCGAAATTGACCAATTCTATTCCGACCTTTCTGTACTCGATAAAACCGGAAGCGAAGTCGATCGCAAAACCATCCACGTCAACTTGCCCCTGCGCTATAAGGGCGTCACGATGTACCAAGCCGACTGGAGCGTCGCCGCCATCTCTATTAAATTCAACAACAGCCCGGTGCTCAAATTCCCGGTTGGCAAGCTCAACATTCCCAACGGTCGTCTCTGGGGCACCTTCATTCCCGTCAAACCCGATGGCAGCGATGGCGTCTCATTAATCGTCAAAGACATGCAGGGACTCGTCCTCGTCTATGGCATGGACGGCAAGCTCATCACCACGGTCCGTAAGGGCACATCCGTCGAAATCAAAGGCGTCAACCTCACTATAGTCGATGTCATCGGCAGTACCGGACTCCAAATCAAAGCTGATCCGGGCATCCCGATCGTCTATCTCGGCTTCGCAGCAATGATGATCAGCGTCCTGATGAGCTATGTGTCCCATTCCCAAATTTGGGGCCTATATCAAGACGGCAAACTCTATCTCGGAGGAACCACGAACCGCGCCCAAGTCACCTTTGAACGGGAATTTATCGGAATTCTCGATCGGCTAGAGAAAAATGCCTAAGGTTCACGATCGTGCATTAGAATATCTTATATAGGTGAAAGTTAGAATAATTCGGTGTCATTTTTAAGGCACTTGTGTATACTCTTTCCAACTAGGAAATCCGACTTAACTCGGATGACTCATAAAATCTGCCTTCTGGCTGGTGTTTATCTGAGACATTGACTCTAGAGTCTTGATTCCCCTAGCCCATAACCTCATCGTGATTGATTTCATAGTGTGCTCTAGATGACTGCCATCCCGCTCTCAATCCAATCTTCTATTCCGATCGATCGATCGGGCGTCAACGATGCTTCGTCCGTTCTAGCGCTTAAAGAAATCGTGGCTCGTCTCCACCGTGAACAAAATAAAATTCAAGATCTCTTAAGTTCTTTGGGGTTTGCACTACGAAGCTTTAATAACCTCAACCAATTCTTGGAGCTGATCCCCTTAATGGCCTCCCGCGTCACCGATGCAGATGGGGGCGCACTGATTATGTTTCGGAATGGGCAAGTGCGGCTAGAGCAGATTCATTGTCAAGACCAGCGCTGGGGCCAAGAAGTTCGTCAAGCTTTTGAAAGTGCGGCCAAACGGATTACTCACTCTATCCTCAAGCTTCAGCCGACGGAAGCTCTAGTGCGCGTCCCAGCGGCAATCGCATCGCTCGACCAACAAATGGTCCAAGCCCTCGGTGAAGAAATTCAGATCTTTGGTACGTCTATTTTGGTTAAGAACCAAGAACGGGGCCGTTTATTTGTCTTTAGCCGTGACCCGAACTACGCTTGGACAGAACAGCGTCAGAAACTCGTGCGTCTCGTCGCCGATCAAACCGCTGTGGCCATCGACAATGATGAACTGTCGGCTGAACTCCGCAAAAAAGAACGTCTCGATCGCGAACTTGAAATTGGTGCGGACATTCAGTATCGTCTCCTGCCTCGCCACTGCCCAACAATAGACGGGATTGAACTGGCGGCCTTGTGTAAGACAGCTAGCCGGGTGGGCGGTGATTATTATGACTTCATTCCGTCCGTTCCGGCGGGACAGGCGGGCGATCGATCGGGGCGCTGGAGTATCACGATCGGCGATGTTATGGGGAAGGGTGTTCCGGCGGGTCTGATTATGACCATGACGCGAGGAATGCTCCGGGCGGAAGTGCTGAATGGTCACAGTCCTGCGAAGATTTTGCAGCATTTGAATCAGGTGATGTACGCCGATTTGGAAAATTCCAATCGATTTGTAACGCTATTTTATTCTGAATATGACCCGAAGACTAAGATTTTGTCTTATAGCAATGCGGCGCATAATCCGCCGTTGTTATGGCAGGCAGCAACCGACACCATCCGGCGCTTAGATACCTTTGGAATGCTGATTGGGCTGGATTCTCATACGTTGTATCAAGATTGCCACGTCCAGCTTTCACCGGGCGATCGGATTATTTACTATACCGATGGCTTCACAGAAGCGGCCAACCCATCCGGTGAGCAATTCGACGAAGAAAATTTGGAGAAAGCGTTTCGGTGGGCCTGCAAAAATCAAGCCGACCCGCAAGAAATTCTGACCTATTTGTTCGATCGGGTTCAAGAGTTTGTCGGCATTGGAAAACCCAACACGGATGATATGACGTTAGTTGTGATGCATGTGACTTAAGGATCAACGTTTAAGAGCACCCGATGAATCATGGTTAGGTTTTTGGGGTCCGATCGAAAAGAAATTGCATTATGATACGGGGAAGTCCTCTCTAAGTGAGTGTTATGCCATTAGTTGCGACAAAGCCTTATGTTGAGTCTCGGAATAACGGATATTGGATTGTGGAAACTCGGGTGGCTCTTGACTCGATCGTCTATGCATTTCAGATTGGACAATCGCCGGAATCGATCGTCCAATCCTTTCCGGTCTTGAACTTAGAGCAGGTTTATGGGGCGATCGTCTTTTATTTAGCAAATCGAAGTTTGATTGATGCCTACCTAGCAGAGGAGGAGTCCGCTTTTGATGCAATGCAGCCCCTTCCTCACGATTCTGAACTCTATCAAAAATTGCAGGTTGCTAAAGCTGCACAACAGTAGGACCAGTTATGAACATTCGCTTTCAAGCTGATGCGGATTTGAATCAGGCGATTGTCACGGGAGTGATTCGGCGAGAAATTCAAATCGATTTTCAAACTGCCCTTGCCGGGAAATTAGAAGGGGTTCTCGATCCCGAGGTCTTAGCGATTGCCGCTCGCCAGTCCCGAATCTTGGTAACGCACGATCGCAAAACCATGCCCGCAGAATTTGCACAATTCATCGCCTACGGTCGCAGTTCAGGAGTAATTATTGTTTCTCGCAAGGTTCCGATGGACGTCGTGATTGAAGAGTTAATCTTGATTTGGAGCGTTTCTGAGGCAGAAGAATGGATCGATCGGATTGCAAAGTTACCACTCTAAATCGAGCCGTGAGAATCAATTCAGCGGTCCACCCAAAATTATTTTAGCGATCGTTCCTATGATGTTCCATTTTCTAATTGTGGCAGCCTAATTACGGTAGCTCAATGTTGGCTCACTCTCAGTCCCTCAGACGTCTATCCTTAACGCGATCGACACATTTTACGATCGCGATCGGAGTCGGGTTCTTGCCACGAGTAGGCAAAGTGACTCACGCTGCTCAGTCCTGGAAACGACTGGCGCAACGCCTGCATCTGAACTTCGAGCGGTGGACGATTGGTGTGCGGCTGTTGCCAAATTCCGGCAATCACGGGTTTGACATTAGAGGGATTGCTGGAATAGCTGAGGGCCCGCTGGATTTGGGTCATGATGCAATCGGTGCGACCGCAGACAGCATATGCCATGGGATATCGCTCGATCGTTTCAGGAAAGCGGTCCCAAGCTTGAAGCCGCGAATCATAGCCTCGCCCTGCCCTCTGATTTCCATCCGGGAAAAACACGGCCCCTGCCGGAATCCCCGCCTGCTGCACCGGAGCCGACACCAACGTCACAAAATCCACCACGCCCTGCATCGCATGACCCACCGCCAATCGCCACAGTTCGGCCTGAATCACCTGCGTGCGCTGCTCAAGGGGAAGCTGGTTTTCACCCCTAGCGACCAGACGACCGTGCCATTGAGGTTCGGCTTCTTGGGGATACAGCCGATCGACGTCAGCCACGTCCCGCGTCGAAATAGTGCTCGATCGCAGATACCGCGTGATCAGCTCCCGTCCCTTTTGATTGGTGGCGCGTTGGATAAACCCCGTCTGCGCCGCCTCGCCAAAAATCCACAGGTCCGACAGATCATCTGCGACCGATTCAGTCCCGCGACCCTTGGGGTAACGAATATAGTCAAACACAATGCCATCGGGTCGGCGTTTGATCACTTCATCGACGAGGGTCAGATAATCCTGTCGCAGCGTCGGGTGGTAGGGATCGGCAAAGGCTTCGTCTCGGTTGAAGGTCGGGTTCCGATCGCGACTGCTCAGATTGGCGTCAATGGTGGTCTGGCCTCGACCATTTCGAGCAACGATGCCTTGCTTTCCGGGTTTATTAACATAATCCACCCCCACATTCAGCGCAAACATCCAGCTTGTGACCTTCAATCCCCGATCGCGGCCCTTGCGAATCACTTCAGCCAATAGATCAGTATTCTCTTGACCAGGGCTAGTCAGGCTAGAGGTCCAAGCCGTGCGATTGGTGGCGGCGGGAAGCAGTACTTGACCGTTATAAAAGGTTTCGACAAAAATCTGGTTGTAGCCGCGATCGACAATGCGATCGAGCACTTCATCCAGCTTTCCGGGCCGCACGTCACACGGGTAGAGCCGCAGCCAAAGTCCTTCAGTTTTGAACGCATTTTGCTGGCGACAGTCGTTAAGATATTTTGCGTGGCGAGAAAGAGTTTCTTCGTAGCGTTTTTGGGCGTCTCGATCGGAAGACAAAGACGCCTTTCGATCGCTGTCCTTTTGGGCAATGTCCGTGAGCGACTGTTGACAATAGGCGGCAAAGGTTTCGCTAGATTGGGCTTGGGCAGGGCGGAGAGTGAGGGAAAGGCTCAGGGCGCTCAAACTCAGGGATCCAGAGACCATTGCGGTCAATCTTCTTAAAACTTTCATATATTGTTGCGCCCTGATGTCGTGATGTTAGCTTCTTCGTTGGGTTTAGGGTTCGGCGAGCCAAACCCCTACATTCTCTGAAAAGATAGAGGTGTAGGGGCATGGCAAGCTGTGCCCAAAACCCAACGAGGAGTTGGATCGCTGGGTTATTATAAGCCGCAGACTTCTAGCCTAAGGTTTGACTGGAGCGATCGGAAGAGCTTGGGTGGATTGAACCATTTTGAGGCGTTGGGGAACCTCGATCGAGCTTGAAGGCACAAAGGGTGCAATTTTAGGATTGACGGTTTTTAGCGAACCCGTCTTGAGTGCATTAGCATTAAGCGCTAGCTGCTGAGGCTGAACCACCTTTAAGGCGTTAGCCAAATCACCCATCGTTGTTTCAAGCTGCTGACCCGCATCCATCGCCATCCATCCAGCATCCGTAAGCTGGCGGAGTTCAAAGTGGAGGTGAGGCCCGGTAGAGTTTCCACTGCTCCCCACGCGCCCAATCACCGCTCCTTGCTGAATCATTTCCCCTGGTTTTACAAAAATCTCAGAGAGGTGGCCGTAGAGGGTCTGCTGAGTGCCGTCGCTATGTTCAAGGGCGATCGTCATGCCATAACCGCCAAGGAAATCCGACAGCAGCACGCGTCCGGCCAGCGCTGCAATCACTGGAGTCCCCATGGGTGCGCCGATATCCGTCCCAGAGTGCATCCGCGCATCTCCGGTAATGGGATGCGATCGCCAGCCAAAGAATGAGGTAATAGGAGCAGGAATGGCCAGCGGGAATATCAGCTTCAGATTTTGCTCACCTACCCGACTGAAGGGACGCAGAAGCTTACGGTTGAGATAGGAGATAGACGCGGGAATGACGCTTTGCTCACTGGGCGCGTCGTTATTGGGAGACCAGCCGAGACCTTCAGAAGATAGTTGGACGGAGCCAAAGTTGCTACCTAGGCTGACTTGAGTCGCTTCGGGTTCACGGCTAAATGCGGCGGGGACGGCTTGACGACTTTCGATTTGGACCTTGACCCGATCGAGTCCGCCGCCTGCGAGGGCCGTTTCAGGGTCGATCGGTTGGGTTGCGCCCAAACTGTAGTCCGTCTTATCCACAAAGACTTCAGCCGACTCGACTTGGAGTGGTGCCGCCGATTTTGGGGCAATTGCAGCGCTGGGCGGAGCCGGATCGAGACTGACGGATGCCTCTGGGACAGAGAGGGCGATCGCGCTACTGGGAACCGCACCGGACAGGGCCGCGATCGCTAGCAAGTTTAGCCATAGGGCAGATGTCTGTGAAGGATTGGGTGTAGAAGGAGGCTTGGAAGAAGTCATGATTTTCTGAGTATTAAGGGCGTAGAACGGTCTGATGCAGGATGGCGCGGGGCGTCCTATTCAGGCGCGACGTTACTAATGAATCGTCGAAGCTGGGCGATCGCACGGTTGTAGCCCAAAATCGCCGTCACTCGGTTGCCTTCGGCTCGGGTGAGATCGGTTTCGGCATTGATCACATCAGTCTGCGTTCCCACTCCAGCTTGGAACCGCAGTTTGGCTAACCTCAACGCCTCTGAGGCTTGGAAGAGGGCTGTCGAGGTGGTGTCAATGTTCTTATCGTTCGAGATTTGGTTTGCGTAGGCTTGTTCGACTTGAAACCTGACCGTATTTCGGGTCTGGGTAAAACGGACTTCAGCGATTTTGCCCTCGACTGCCCGCTGGTCGGCTTGAGCGCGGGCCGCACCCCCATCAAACACCCGCCACTGAGCCACAGCAGACAGCGAGTATCCTCCGACCAACCCCGAAACAGGCTGCTCGAAGATTTTTTGCAAGTCGTAGGAGGCCCGAAGCTGAATCCTTGGCCCAAGAGCCGAGAGCGCTTGCTTGCGTTCAGAGGCGCTGATGTCGCGCTGTACGAGCTGCTCTTCAAGTTCGACCCGCCCTTTGTAAGCCAGCACGATCGTCTGTTCAAGACTGGGTTTCCAAATCGATTCTTTTTTGACGTCATCGTTTGCAATGACCGTGACGTATTCAGGCAAACTCAATCGCTGGGCAATTTGGCGGCGACGAATGATTTGATTGGCTTGAGAATTCGTGAGCTGTTGTTGGTTATTGGCAAGCTGCACCTCCGATCGCAGAACATCAAAGCGCGTCCCCAACCCCACTCGCTCCTGAAGCTGAGTGTCTTTTAAACTTTGTTGAGAATTTTCGACGGCTTTAGCATTAATCCGGACCTGCTCATCGGACTCTTGCAGATCGTAGTAATCTCCAGTCGCATCAAGCCGAAGCTGTTCTCGAACCCGTTCCATCGCGAGTTCCGACGCGCGCAATCGCCCTGCGGCAGACTTACGTCTCGCCGACCCCGACCCGGAGTTGTAGAGATCGTAATTCACTTGAATAGAGCTATCCCAACTCGTACTGTCATCAGCTACGTTGCGTCTAAACGTCTGTCCACCTGTAAACACGTCTTGTTGACGAGCGGCCTGTTCATCACCTCCTGCACGGGCGATCGCTTCGGCCTGAGCGCCTCGGATGCCGATCGTTCCACCTGCATTGCGCGATCGGGTCAAAGCGCTTTGCAAATCCAAGGTGGGAAATAGGCTAGCCTGAGCTTCACGAACTGCTGCTTTTTGCTGTTCGATTTGAAGCCGACTGACTTCAAGGTCGCGGTTGTTGCGTTCGGCTAGTTCTAAGGTTTGCTTGAGGGTTAGCGGATATGCCCCTTTGATGGTGACTTCTGACTGGTCGGTGGGGAAAAGAAGGGGATTGGACGGGGTGTAGAGGGCTTCCGGGGCCGGGGCGGTGCGATCGATTTCAGGCCGCGTTGGAATAGCTGGAATCGTCGTTGGCTGAGGAGTTGCGTTAAGCGGAGCAATCCTAGGCATAACGGTCCTAGGCGGTGCGATCGTCCGAGTCGAATCGACTTTTAAGTCAAGCGGCTCACTGTTGGGCGGGGTGGGCGTACCCGTATTAAATTTCTGAGGCTGAAGGGCAGGAGAAACGGGAACAGTGTTGGGCGAAAAATCGGTGGGTGGCTTGGGGGTCTCGGCGGCGAGCAGAAGGGTTTCGCTCAACTGATAATCTGGAGAAACAGACAGCGTTTCAGCATGAACAGGAGCGGCTACTCCCAGTATTCCGGCGCTGAAAAGTCCGATCGTCCGAAAACGTGCCAAGTAACAGTAACTAGTCTTCATAACATTAAATCCTAATTGCCCGGAGAAAACCACGCGGTCAAGTGCTGCAACCCAACGCTGCGACCAACAACACCCTGACGAATTTCTAAATAAATTACTACATTTTGTTTAGAATCACCTTAAGAAGGATAACGCTTCATCGGCAAAACCTGCAAAGTTCTGACGATACATTTTTAGAAATTCGATGAGGAGTTGCACCGATCGCGCCCTTTTGCATGTTTGTTTAGCCTTTTTCAACCGTTTCCTTCATCGATCGACAGCCGCCATGCCCCGAAATCTTCACGACAGTTTTGCCAAGGATTGGATGAAAGAGATGCTCTCCGACTTCGGACGAGTCGAAGTTGAGCGTGAGGTAAGTTCAGAGGTGCAGACCTTAGATCTTATCTTTTCGCCAACCGAAGACAGTCCTTACAATCGATCGGCCTTGGGTCTGCTCGGACGGATGATCGAACATCCCTGTGCGCTCGAACCCTTTCGCAATGGCGTTCCTGAATGGGAAATCTGTAACTGTCGCCATAAGCGCTTCAATCTCTCCTGTGAACTCCATCGCCTCGCCAAACAAAAGCCTAATAATCAAAAATCCACGCCCTTTAATCCCTTCCTCTGGATCCTCACCCCCACTTTTTCCAAAGCCCTTCAACGAGAATTTAAGACTGAACTTCGATCGGAGTGGGGACCGGGCATTTATTTTCTCCCCAGTCCCGATCACACTGCGATCGTCGTCATTCATCAACTCCCCAAGACTTTAGAGACGCTTTGGTTAAGGCTTTTGGGTCGCGATCGGGTCCAAGCCGATGCGATCGCTGAACTGCTTGCGCTACCGATGGATCATCCTTACCGAGTAGAAACGATGCATCACATCCTCGTATTGCAAAAGAATCTGAGGGTGAGGCAAAATAGAAACACCGCCATCAACGAGGTAATCATGAGCCTATCCACAGCCTACAAAAAATGGTACGCAGACACCCTTGAAGAAGGTCGGCAGATAGGTCTTAAAGAAGGTCTTCTCCAGATAGGTCTTCAAGAAGGTGTCCAGCAAGAACGCCGATCGATCGCTTTGAAGATGATCGTCGCAGGTTCCTCTGCGGAGTTTGTGGCTCAAGTGACGGGATATTCTATTCAAGAGATTCGAGCGATTATTCCCTCGGATTGAAAATGGGTGATGGTTAAGTGCGATCGATCGCCGCCATGCCTCGGTTGAAGAGTTCGCGGGCATAGTCGGTCCAAGCACCCTGTCCCCAGTAGCGGAAACAACTGGTTTCGACGAGGAGTAAGTAGAGCAGCGCTTCAGGGTCTAGTGCAGAATTTGAGTCGTAGAGATTGGGTCCGTATTTTTGATGAAACTTTGCGCTGAGTTGGTTCATCGGTTCTAGGACATTTTCGTAGCCTTGGACCCAGCTTAAGTCGTTAGTCCAGGATGCGCCTTCCATGGAGAAGCCAGAATTTTCGGCTTGGAGCGACTGAATGGCGATCGCAACAGCTTCCGGCGTGGCGGTCTCGGACTCAACCTGTTGCCAGATGCGATGCTGCTGGACCGCTTGAATTTCGGGGTAGTCGATCGGATTGACGCCTGCTTGGTCGAGAAGTTCGAGGTATTCGGTGCCATTGAAACCCGCGATTTCGGTTTGGGTCCGAAGCTGGTGCCACACGGGGCCAAAGTCACGGGGAAACTCGTTCATCATCACGCCGCCATTTTCGCCATCGGCAATTTGACTGACGAGAGACGGGACTGAGATGCCGCCGATCGACCCTCTGCCGAGGTTTTTCGCTTCGTGGTAAGGCTGCATTTGGGCGACGAGCTTGGTGTCGGAACCTTGGGTTTTGATCAGGGCGGTGAGAGAGACGGTCTCGCCGTGGCTATTGCGAGCGACGAGGCGATTCGGGAGATATTTCTGAGCTTGGGAAAGAGGCGAGCCGTCAGGGTTTTCCACCGAGTGCTCTTGAACGAGGAGCCAACGGTAGCCGCACTCTTTAAGGGCTTTAAGATACTCGTACAGTGTATCTGGGTGATTGGGGAGATGCATCTCAGGGGGCGAGAAGCCTTTGACTCGGGAGAGCGCTTCGAGTCCAAACAGGTCGGCAAAATGATGTTGCCAAGCGCGAATGTGGAGCTTGAGATCCGGAATCGGGGTAGATGTCGCAACGGCGTGGCTCCACATGGTGCCTAACCATTCAACGTGGGGAATATATCGATCGTCGCAGGCGAGGGTTCGCAGTTTACCGAGGATATCGTGGCGACCCATTTGCTGAAGTCCCCAGAAGAGATTCCCGGAATAATCCAACATAATCCGAGGATTGCAGCCTTGTTCGACCAATTCGGGAATAAAGTCGCCCATGCGTTCGTAGCACCAAGCAAAGACGCCCGCATTATGGTTGTCACCGTCGTTGGGATGCTCACTCATAAACTGGAGATTGCAAATCAGATCGCCATTGGAGCCTGCCGGAATCGTCGGCTGGTGCATATGCAGGGCGCAGGCAAATCCCGATCGAATTTGCGACAGATCTAAGTTGCTGCGGGTGACAGGCGTGGTGCGATCGGTGACAGCGGCGATTTCGGATTCTCGGCCCCAGATGGGTGGGAGGGTGATGGGGGGGTGGGGTGAGAGGGTTGGCATGGTGGGTTCTCTTGAGTAATGGGAAGGGGTAAAACAACGGGTCCTGAGCGGCGTAAATAAGACCTGAATCAACTCCTCGTTGTGTTTGGGGCACGGCATAGCCATTCCCCTACACGCTCTGAAACCCGGATCTGTAGGGGAATGGCTCGCCGTGCCCCAAACACAACGAGGAATTGAATTGCTGGATTATTTAAGACGCAGACTATTAGGCCCAGTTTTGGGCGTCGTAGCGAATTCCGGCATTTTTGAGGCGAGAGAGGGCTTCGGTCATGCGATCGTTATTCGCGATCAAACTAATTCGCACGTAGCCTTCGCCGCCCGCCCCAAAGGCGTTGCCCGGAGTAACGACGATGCCCGTTTTCTGGAGGATGGAGAGGGCAAAATCGGTGGAGTCCATCCCGACGGAGCAAGGCACCCAGAGATACATCGTGGCTTTGGGTTTTGGGATATCCCAGCCCAGTTTGCCTAAGCCTTCAATGAGGAAATCTCGGCGACCTCGGTACAGTTCACGGACCTCTTCAACGTAGCGATCGGGTAGTTGGAGGGCCGTTTCTGCTGCACACTGAAGGGCTGAAAAAATACCATAGTCGAGATTGGTTTTCAGCGTCCGTAAGCCTTGAATGATATGGCGATTGCCGACGACGAAGCCCACGCGCCAGCCTGCCATGTTGTAGGTTTTGGATAACGTGTGAAACTCGACGCCGATGTCTTTTGCGCCGGGGATTTCGAGCAGGCTGGTGGGTTTGTAGCCGTCAAAGGCCAGTTCTGCATACGCCTGATCGTGGACCAGCAGGATTTCGTGCTTTTTGGCAAACTTCACCACGTCTTCAAAAAATTCGCGCGGGGCGGTGGCGGTGGTGGGGTTGCTGGGATAGTTGAAATACATGATTTTGGCGCGATCGGCCACCTCGTCCGGAATCGCACCGAGATCGATCAGCCAATCATTCTTCGCCGATAGCATCATGGGATGAATGGTTGCGCCTGCGATGAGCGGACCTCGAAAGTGAGGCGGGTAGGCGGGACTGGGGACTAGAATAGTGTCGCCCGGATTGATGTAGGCCAAAGCGAGATGCGTTAAGCCTTCTTTGGAACCCAGCAGCGGCAGAGCTTCACCGTCTGGATCGAGTTTGACATTGTAGTGACGTTCATACCAGTTGGTGATGGAGGCTCGGAAGCTAGCGGTACCCTCAAAAGGCGGATAGCCGTGGTTTGCGACATCTTGCAGGGCGCGGCTGGCAGCTTCGACCACAGGAGCTGGAGTTGCACCATCGGGGTTTCCCATGCCGAGGTCAATCAGATCCACCCCTTCCGCTCTCGCGTTTGCCTTAAGTTCATCTAACCGGGCAAACACGTACGGCGGAAGCGCTTTCAACCGATCGGCAGTGGAAATCCAGTCCAGTGACATAACTCAATCCCTTAAAAACTCAGATAAAACGCAGAAGCCCGATCATACTAGTTCAAGAGCGGAATCACGGACAAGCGATCGGTTTTTTCCTGAGGAATTTTCTAAGGGATTCAGCGCGCGCTACTCGTGAACCAAACTTTGGAGTCCCGGTACTGAGTCCGCATTCACCCGAACGATTTTTGCCCCGAGTCCCGCCATTTTGGACTCCAATCGATCGTAGCCTCGGTCCATATGGTGCAACCCGCTGACGATCGTTTCGCCCTGAGCCGCTAACCCCGCCAGAACCAACGCCGCTGACGCCCGCAAATCCGTCGCCACCACCGGAGCGCCCGACAGCATCGGAACCCCTTTAATAATCGCAAGATTGCCCTTAACTTTGATGTCCGCGCCCATCCGAGTCAATTCAGCGACATGCTGCATCCGATTCTCAAACAGCGTTTCAGTAATCACGCTATTGCCATCGGCGATCGATAGCAACGCCATGAACGGTGACTGAACATCGGTGGGGAACCCAGGATGAGGTAGCGTTTCGACATCAGTACCCCGGAAAGACACTGAGGGCAATACCCGCAACGACGTCGGCGACTCCATCTCGTAGCCGATGCCAATGTCGTTAAGCTTGGCCAACACCGAGGTCAAATGGGTAACATTAATGGCATTGACCAAAATGGACGATCGGGTAATCGCCCCAGCTAAAATAAAACTCGCCGCCTCAATGCGATCGGGAATGACCCGGTAATCTGCTGTGTGCATTTTTTCGACGCCTTGAATCACAATGCGATGGGTTCCGGCTCCCTCAATGTTGGCTCCCATGGCGTTGCAGAATCCAGCCAAATCGACAATTTCCGGTTCTTGGGCTGCATTCTCAATGATCGTTTCGCCGTCCGCTAAGGCCGCTGCCATCATGATGTTTTCCGTGGCACCGACACTCGGAAAATCGAGATAGATTTTTGCGCCCACCAGCCGCCTGCCGTTTTTGGCTCGGGCATGAACCACCCCATGCTCGACGGTGACTTCGGCTCCGAGTGCCTGCAAGCCCCGCACATGCAGATCCACCGGACGACTGCCAATAGAACAGCCACCGGGCATCGGCACCCGCGCTTCCCCCATGCGGCCCAGCAGCGGACCCATGATGAAGAAACTGCCCCGCATCTTGCTGACGAGTTCGTAGGGCGCTTCAACGGTATCGATGACCCGCGCATCAAAGGTCACCACATCTTGGGTCATGTGGACTTTGACACCGAGCGCTGAGAGAATATTATTCATCAAACGGATATCCACCAACGACGGCACATTCCGCAACTGACATTCGTCCGAACAAAGCAACGTCGCGGCCATCAGAGCTAGGGCTGAGTTCTTTGCGCCACTAATAGTGACCTGTCCGCTGAGGGAGTGTCCCCCTTGAATTTTCAAAATCGATTGACCTGAGGAGGTCACGGAACTAGGCGAACGTGAGGTGAGAACAACGTTAATAAGGATACCCTCCAAGGCAAGCGTGCTGAATTTGGTTCGATTCTACAGGAAAGTTTGCCGTTGTCCAGTGTTCACTTTAACGATCGCCCAGAACGATCGCCCAGGATTTAAAATTGCCTTAACCTCTACCCAACCTTCAGCAAACCCTTGACAGCCGATCGGATCTCTGAGATGGTTAAAGGCGTCGAGGAAATGCGGCTGATTCGTCGCGGAAATGCTTCGATTCCAGTCAAGTTTTCAAGATTGAAGAGCAAGCGGAATTGGCGGAATTGGTAGACGCGCTAGATTCAGGTTCTAGTGTCCGCAAGGACTTCCGGGTTCGAGTCCCGGATTCCGCATTTTGGAGAGATAGATGATTACGAGTACGCAGAATCAGTGGGTCAAGCTGTTTCGCAAGCTTCACGTTTCTAAGTACCGTCATGAGTTGAACTTGTCCCTTCTAGAAGGCAGTCACTTGGTCGAAGAAGCGATCGCCTCAGGTTGCGAGTTGGAGCATTTTTGTTTTACGGAAGGGTGGCGTGATCGGAATCTGGACTTGTACCATCAGGCCATCGACCGATCGCAGCGCGTGGAATTAGTGAGTGACTCTGTGCTGAGCGCCATGGCAACGACGGTGAATCCGGATGGGGTGGTGGCGACGATCGGACGGCAGGTTCATCGGGAATCGGGGCAGCTAAAATCATTCGGACTTGCCCTCTCGCGAATTCAAGATCCGGGCAATGTCGGGACGATGATTCGGACGGCGGCGGCGGCGGGCGTAGACGAATTGTGGGTGAGCGGGGATTCGGTGGAACTAGACCATCCTAAGGTGATGCGGGCTTCGGCTGGCCAGTGGTTCCGGTTGCCCATGGTGACCCTTGAAAACTTGGGATCCCAGATTATTCAGGCCAAACAGGCAGGCATTCAAGTGGTGACGACAGTGCCCACCGCCGATCGGATCCATTGGGAGGCCGACTTCACGAAGCCAACGCTGGTGGTCATGGGAAATGAAGGAGCGGGATTGTCACCCGAGATTGCAGATTTAGCCGATGTTCCGGTACGGATTCCCTTGGCGCGCGGGGTTGAGTCGCTGAATGTGGCGATCGCAGCGGCGGTTATTTTGTACGAGGTTCAGCGACAGAGGCAGGTTCAGGAGTTGTGTCAGCAGTAGCGGCTTCAGCGGCGGCGGCGGTGCGAATGTGGTTGGCGAGGGGCGAATCGAGGGGAATACCTTGTTCTTCCATAAAGTGCTCGATGTCAGCGACGGCCTCGGCCACTTCGCATTCTTCAATACTGAGATGATTAATGGCCGTTTGCAGGGACGTAACAGGTTCGTCAAAAACGGGAGAGACCAAGATAGGACCGATCGTAGGAATAAGTTCGGGCGGCACCGTGGCCATTTCGGGAATGGCTTCATCAGGAATGGCGTTACCCGTCATCAGCGTTTGCTCAAGCTGAGAGAGCGATCGCAAAAAATCCTGATTGGCCAACTGACGGGAGCCATCGTCGTGATGATCACTGGCGATCGGGCTAGATTGAACCTTGGGTTGTTGTTGACTCATGATTTTCCTTCATCACTCCGTGATACGTCCATTCTAATCAGTTGCAATCCATGCGGTTCACCTATGCGACTCACCTCTGCGGTTTAGTGCGATCGACTCCATCTAGGACCACTCGACTATTCTAACTTGCCCAAAAACGAGTTCCATTATTCTCAATCTCAATCAAAATTTACGCATTAATCACAAAACTGTCACCCAAGGACGGTCACAAGATTTAATTTTTAAACGAGAAAATTTAGACCCTAAAACCCTTAATTTCACAAAAATACAGCGCATCGGTTGCAGCCCGGTGCCGTTTTCAGTGAGAATAAGAGGCTGAACGAGTAGCCACCTCGCATTGTTAAACCTTTTAAGAAGCGTCCTCAGTGTGCGGCATGGTCATTCAGGTCTCGAACTGTTGGGAGAACTTTAGTGTCACAAGCCTTTGATTATGATTTGGTAATTGTCGGTGCAGGCGTAGGCGGTCACGGGGCTGCACTTCACGCAGTGGCTTGTGGCCTCAAGGTCGCTGTCATTGAAGCTGCCGAAATGGGTGGAACCTGTGTCAATCGCGGCTGCATTCCGTCGAAGGCTCTGCTCGCTGCCTCCGGTAAAGTGCGGGAACTGCAAGACGCTACCCACCTGAACAAACTCGGCGTCACCGTTGGAAGCGTAACGTTCGATCGAGCGGCAATAGCTGACCATGCCAACAGCGTCGTTACGAAGCAACGCGACGGCCTTACCAGCAGCCTCAAGCGCCTGAATGTGGATGTGCATCACGGCTGGGCCAGCGTCGCAGCGGTCCAAAAGGTCAGCATCAAGGCCGCAGATGGCCGCGAAACCTTCATTACCGCGAAGGACATTATGCTCGCGCCGGGATCGATTCCCTTTGTGCCGCCGGGAGCGACTCTAGATGGCACAACGGTCTTTACCAGTGACCATGCGGTGAGACTCGAACACTTGCCGCCGTGGATCGCGATCGTTGGCAGCGGTTACATTGGTCTCGAATTTGCAGACGTCTATTCGGCGCTGGGCTGCGAAATCACGATGATCGAAGGCGTGGATCAGCTTATGCCGACTTTTGATCCCGATATTGCCAAATTGGCCCAACGCAGCTTAGTCCAAGCCCGTGACATCGAAGCGAGAACGGGCGTATTTGCTAAGACCATCACGCCGGGATCGCCCGTACTGATCGAACTGATGGATGCAAAAACCAAAGAAATTACGGAAGTATTGGAAGTCGATGCTTGCTTGATCGCCACTGGACGGGTTCCGGCAACAAAAGAGCTGGGCTTAGAGAACCTTGGCGTGGTGCTTCAGCGGCCTGGATTTATCCCTGTCGATGAGCATCTTCGCGTGGTGAATGAAAGTGGCGAGGCGATTCCCCATCTTTGGGCGATCGGCGATGCAACGGGCAAACTCATGTTGGCGCACACGGCATCTGCTCAAGGCGTGGCAGTGGTCGAAACCTTGTGCGATCGCCCTCGCACCATGAACTACAACGTGATTCCCGCTGCGGCCTTCACCCATCCGGAAGTCAGCTTCGTGGGGATGACCGAGCCTGCGGCCAAGGAAAAGGGCAAGGCCGATGGCTTCGAGGTGAAGTCAGTCAAGTCCTACTTCAAAGGCAACGCAAAAGCCCTTGCCGAAGGCGAAACAGACGGCATGGCTAAGGTGATTTTCCGACCGGACACCCATGAAATCCTGGGCGTCCATATTTTCGGACTGCACGCAGCGGACCTCATCCAAGAAGCTGCTAATGCCATGGCCATGGGCACGACGGTGATGGATTTGGCCTTCACGGTTCACACGCATCCCACGCTCTCTGAGGTGCTGGATGAGGCATTCAAACGAGCGGCTGGCGCAGGAGCGGGGCATTAATTATGTTAGAAATCCGTCGTCGATCGCCTAATCAAACCATCGCAGTTCTCGATCTGCAATACCGCACCAACACCGCCGAATCACCCGCCCGTCACATCCTAGAAGAAATCGTCTGGCAAAAGGAGCGCGAGGTCGATTTTCTCCGCGACAAAACGCCGCTCGTCGAAGTCAGTAAGCGTCTCAAAAACTTGCCGCCCACCAAAGACTTCGTGGGCGCACTGCGATCGGGCAAAACCAATCCCGCCGTGATCGCAGAAGTGAAGAAAGCCTCTCCCAGTAAAGGCGTGATTCGCGAAGACTTTGACGCGGTGGACATTGCCAAATCCTACGATCGTGGCGGCGCATCGTGTCTGTCTGTACTAACGGACGAGAAATTCTTTCAGGGGAGTTTTGATAATCTGAAGCGCGTCAGGGCGGCGGTGGATCTGCCGCTGCTGTGCAAAGACTTTATGATTTACGCCTACCAAATCTGCTGGGCTAGGGTGCATGGGGCCGATGCCATTTTGCTGATTGCCGCGATTTTGACTAATGAGGATATGCAGCTTTTCCTCAAGACAGCCAAAAAACTGGGAATGGCCGCACTCATTGAAGTCCATGATCTTGAAGAACTCGATCGCGCCCTGGCTCTCGACGGCGTGGAGATGATTGGAATTAACAATCGTGATCTTAGAGATTTCTCTGTGAATCTCAACACCACGCGGGATCTGATTCAGGCCCGTCATGAGGCGCTTATTGCTAAAAATGTCATCCTAGTGGGAGAATCTGGAATCCATACGCCAGAAGATCTTCAGACCATTCGATCGGCAGGGGTTCAGGCCGTTTTGATCGGGGAATCGCTGATGCGCCAGCCAGATCCTGGGGCAGCGATCGGAGCACTCTTTGGCTAAATGTTACCCAACTGTCGCGGGGATTTGAGTCTATCTTGAGAGAAGGTCATCGCCCTTCTCTCATCCCGCTTCAAGAAACGAAACTCAATGTGCCCAGTGTCTCATGTCACACTAAAGCAATGTGTTTGTGAGTGGTTGTTTGTGAGTATTCCGTCTATGCCCTCTGTCTCCCCTGTGCCTTTGCCATCTCACGTTCACTATGAAGTGCTCTTGCAGATGCTCGAACGTCAGTCTCTGTTTGGCACCAATGCCTATCCCCGACAGCGTGAACAGGTACAGCAGTTGATTTTTACGTTGCGCAAGGCGTTATCGCAGCAAAAACAGCTTGAAAATGATTTGGAACGGTTGAAAATATCAGTGGAGTACCGCTGGTCCCTCATCGCCGAACGCCCCCCCAACGATCCGCAATGATCCAATGTCCGGCTAACTTATGGACGACCTTCACTCTCCTCTTTCTTCTGAACTCAGTAGCCCTGAACTCAATAATCCTGAACTTAAAACTCCTGAACTGACTATTCCTGAACTCAACGCGGAGGATCTCATGGCCGATCTCACCGCGTCGGTGGTTTTGATTCAGCATCAGACTGAGCGTCTAGCCCAACTAGAGCGGGCGCTGGACCAAACCTTGCTGCAAGTGGAAGAAGCCCGATCGCAACTCGTTCGTCAAGAGTGGATCGAGCATCAACTGGCCGCCACGGAAGAATTTGCTAATGTCCAACAGCAGGCCATTCATCATCTCAAAGGACGCCTCGACGAGGATGAGCCTCCTGTAGAACCTCTGGCTTTGGTAACCCCGATCGCCACCCCATCCGAGCGGCTAGAAGTTCGCTATGTCCAAGCCCAGCAGCAAATTCAAGCGCTGTCCCAGAAACTTCGCGAGGAGTCGATTCAGTCGCCAGAACTGGAGGTGGTCGATGAGGATGAAATTGAAGAAGCTTGGTGGCAATCGCAGTTATTAAGTTTAGAGACCGAAATCTCTAAGCATTTTCAGACGCAGGCTTTTTTACAGCAGGCTTGCGCAGAACTGGAGCAGGAGCGGGATCATAACCAGGTGCGGATTTTAGAACTGGAGCATCAGACCAACGAAATGCAGGAGCAAATCCTGCGCCAAGCCCAGCAGACCAGCGAATACGAAACCGCCATTCAGCACTGGAAAGATCGATTCTATCAAAGCCAAAACCAAATGCTCACGGTGCGAGAACTGTTTGACCAAATGAGCGACCCGTCCATGGAAGCGATCGCCGATATCCTAGAACTACTCCCCATGCCTACGCCATCTGAGCAAATGCAAAGTTTACGCCGAGCCGTGCCGAGACGCAGCGATCTGCCAGAATTTTTGCAGCGTAGACGCGGGTTTCGGAAATAAGCGGCGATCGAGACTGATCGATACTTTAGGATCACAAACTTTCAGGATTGATCCCGAGTTCTCGAAGTTTTTCTGCAAATCGATCGCGTTCCTGTTCAGCTTGAGTAGCCCTGTCGATCGCATCCTCTGCCCGAAGTCGCTCTTCCTCTGCTCGAAGTCGTTCTAATTCAGCTTGTTCAGAACTCCATAGCAATAGGTTTCCGCTGTCGTCCCACCAGCGAAGCCAGTTGGCATAGACGGTCTCACGCGTTCCGGCCCACACGCCTAGAAATAGCTCCAGTTCCGGGATCCAAAATCGTCCATCTCGATTCGCTTGAGCAAGAGCGTAACTGCCATTGCGAAGTTGGCGGACTTCTAGTTCAGCCGTCTCAGGATCGAAAATCACGTAGGTCGGAACTTTGAGAATCTGTTCGTAGAAATAAAGCTTGCCGTAGGGTGGTGTCCGGCGTGCCGAATGCTCTCCATTATCGCTGTCTGAGAGGAACTCCATGACGATCGCGACGGCTTCTCCCTCTGCCCAAGGCGTATAGCTCCGTCGAATCGGCGCTTTGGACGGATGGCTATTGCTGACTCGGGGTACATAGAGCCAATCGGGCGCTTTAACGATCGTTTTTTGATTAATCGTGGCAACGAGGGCGAAGTTTGAGGCAATGAGGCTATCAGGCGGAATGCGATCGTTATTCCCAAGGGCGTCTAGGAGTCCGGCAGCTAGGCGAGGTTGCTGAATATTTTCCACTGGGTCATCGGGAAGAACGTAGGTATCTGGAAGAGAGTCCCATGTGACCGTTGGGAATTGAACGGTGGGCGAACGGGTCGATTGGAGGACCATGACAGGTATTCCTAGAACGTCGTTTAGAACGTGATTGTGGGTTGTATTTATCATAGCGTTCTCGCGGTGATGCAGACGTGTCACCGAACCGTTGCGAGGTTAGCGCTTGGTAGTACTCTGGTAGGAGAGTCTTTATTTTTAGTGGGGATTCGAGCTTTGGCGGGTTGCGTCAAAATGCGATCGAATAACCTTAGGGAGCAAAAGTGGGCATGAAAGATAAATTGATGTTGATGATTCCGGGTCCGACCCCTGTACCCGAAAGCGTCTTACAGGCGATGGCCAAACATCCGATCGGGCATCGGAGCGCAGATTTCAGTGCGATCTTTGCAGAAGTGACCGAAAACCTCAAATGGCTGCATCAGACCAACAATGACCTGATGATCCTAGCGGCTAGTGGCACAGGCGTCATGGAAGCGGGCATCATCAACTTCCTGAGTCCCAACGACAAAGTGATCGTCGCGTCAAACGGCAAATTTGGGGAACGCTGGGCGGAAGTCTGCGATGCCTACGGACTGAACACGATTCGCATCACCAGCGATTGGGGCACCGTGCTCGACCCGGCCTTAATCAAAGCGGCCCTCGACGCCGATCCTCACAAGGAAATCAAAGCCGTTGTCATCACTCACAGCGAAACCTCCACGGGCGTGATTAACGATCTCAAAACGATCGCCCAAATCGTCAAAGCCCACGGTGCGCTGATCATCGCGGATACCGTCACCAGCCTAGGAGCCTGCAACGTTCCAGTGGACGAATGGGGCTTAGATGTGGTGGCATCGGGATCGCAAAAAGGCTACATGATTCCTCCCGGACTCGGTTTCATCACAGTCAGCGAAAAAGCCTGGTCAGCCTACGCCACCGCTAAACTGCCGCGTTATTATTTCGACCTAGGCCCATACCGCAAAAATGCCGCAAAAAACACCACGCCATTCACCCCCGCGATCAACCTAATTTTTGCAATGCAGGCCGCGCTGCAAATGATGAAGAACGAGGGTTTAGTCAGCATTTTTGCCCGCCACGATCGCCATAGCCGTGCCACCTGCGCAGCGGTCAAAGCGATGGGTTTGCAATTGTACGCGCCGGAGGATGCCTGTAGTCCGGCGATTACCGCCGTCATGCCCACGACCGTCAAAGCCGAAGACGTCCGATCGGTCATGAAGAAAAAATTCGACATCATCCTAGCAGGTGGACAAGATGCCCTCAACGGTAAAATCTTCCGCATCGGACACCTAGGGTTTGTCAGCGATCGCGATATCTTAACGGCGATCGCGGCTTTAGAGGCCACCTTAATCGAACTTGGCTCCACAGGCGTCACTCCCGGCGCAGGCGTTGCAGCGGCAGCCGCCGTCTTTGTAAAAGGTTAGAATACTTGCACGGATGTTAACACCCTATTTAGCCGTGAGTTAGCGTCCGTGCGAAGAAGCTGCGAGGTTGAAAAT
>JAYUJY010000191.1:0-1122 GCA_043764895.1 Synechococcales cyanobacterium
AGGCTATCCATGGAACAGTCTCTTTTGTTGTATGACTGTACTTTAAGCCTTGGATAGCTTTCCTCGCCACTACCCGCCCAAAACTGTCCGGACTGTTGTCAATACGTCTAGACCATATAGCAATCCGATCTCATTTATGAGATAAATAATGAGTAACATCATCATAAATCATGTCGCGATGCTAGACGATCTTACAACGCTTATTCGGTCAAACCCAGATCCCCGAGAACTTAAACGAGCGATCGCTGTCCAGATGTGGAATAAGGGCCATAAACATCAAGACATTCAAGCCAGTTTATCCGTCAGTTCTGGCTTTATCAGTAAGTGGACTCAGCGCTATGAGCGAGAGGGAATTTTAAGTCTTAAATTGGCACATCGCGGATCCACTGGATATCTTGACCCAGAACAGCGATTGAAAGTGATTCAATGGCTCCAAGCAAAGAACGCTTGGCATTTATCCGAACTGCAAATCTATCTCGAAGATGACTATGAGGTCGTTTCTAAATCCAAGCAGAGTCCTATACGATCTCTTGTCTGAGGCGGGGTTAAGTTGGAAAAAGACTCAAAAACGAAATCCAAAAACGGATCCTGAGATCGTCAAAAAAAACGACTGAGTTGACGGATTGGCTAGAAGACCGACGAGAACAGATTGAATCCGGGACATTAGCGGTCTTTTTCCAGGATGAATGCCACCTTCTCTGGGGCGATCTCTGTGGTTATGTGTGGGGTAAAACCGATGAACGGGTCGAAGTCCCGGTCCAAAATCAGAAAGAACGACAAACCTATTTTTGGGCGGTCAATCTCGCTACAGGACACTGTTTAATTCAACCCCAACCGACTGGAAATGGGATTTATACGATCGCCTATTTGCACTATTTAATGAGTCAATGTCCAGGTCAGCGCCTTGCCCTCATTTGGGATGGCGCAGCTTACACCGATCGGATGAGATGAAAGCCTTTCTAGCGTCGATCAATGAGGGCTTGGCCGAGTCCGCTTGGAAGGTCACCTGTTTAAGGTTTGCACCAAATGATCCCACCCAGAACCCCATTGAGGATATCTGGCTGTCGGCAAAACGGTACATTCGAGAGTTTTATCATCAGTGTAAAACGTTTGCTGCGGTGA
>JAYUJY010000192.1:0-18735 GCA_043764895.1 Synechococcales cyanobacterium
GCCGAAACTCTCACCACAGCCAAAACCTCAATAGACCTAGCGTTATTCGTCTTCTCAGATGTCAAACTCTCCGCAAAGCTAGCTCCGCTGACGAAAAAACCGATCGCCATTCGAGGACTTTTCGATCCCGGCTTCATGACGCGCCCCTACAGCAAAAGCCTCGATATGCTGGGCCTCACAGTTCCCTGCCAAGGCAAAAATAGCAACCCGTGGAATCCCCCGGCCCAATCGGTCGGCGTCCCCAAGCTTCCACCGGGTGACCTGCTGCACCACAAATTCGCCATCCTCGATCGCACCACCGTCATCCTCGGCTCCCACAACTGGACCAGCGCCGCCAACCACACCAACGATGAAACCCTCCTCATCGTCACCAATCCCCAAGTCGCCGCTCACTATCAGCAAGAGTTCGATCGCTTGTCCAAGACGGCCAAACTTGGACTAGACGAAGGTCGAGAGATTTGTAAGACCACGCCATTATCACCATCGACGTCTGAAGAAGATCGCTAAAAAAACTCCGACAGACTTGCATCCGATCGGAGTCTAAAACGGTTCAGACGTGCGTCCAAACCTATTTCTACTGGACTATCGCTGCTTGCTGGTAAACGTTCTAAGCTGCTGCAAAGCTGCACGAAAGATATTGAACCCAGCCCAACCCGCTGCAAGAGCCAAAGGCGACAAGACGGCCACAATGCGAAAATCGAAGTCCATAGTTCTGTCTCTCAAGCAACATAGTTATGTTCTATTTTTACCTGAATCGGGATCGTTTTCATAGATCCTCGTCTTAACTTTGTAGATTACCCGATCGGATTAGTACGAAATGAGACCGAGCCAAGTCAGTGCCCCTTCATGGGTGACGTACTCAACGGCTAACGCCGCAATGAAGCCCATCATGGCTGCCCGACCGTTCAGCCGCTCGGCATAGGTGCTAAAACCCATCTTGGGTTCGTCCAACTTAGGAATCACAGTCGGAGTCGTAACGGATTTGGGTTGTGCCATGATAGAGACCTAAGACTGTTACATTTCTTAAATATATTACGCGATCGTTTGACCATTCTTCACTGCCGAGGACTTTAAAAAATGCGGATTGGCGTACCAACAGAGACAAAGGATCAAGAGTTTCGCGTGGGCTTGAGTCCCAATGCGGTCAGGGTGTTAGCCGATCGAGGGCATCAGGTTCGGGTGGAGACGGGTGCGGGAGTGGGATCCGGCTTCGATGACCGGGAGTATCAGGAGGCTGGAGCGACCCTTGTGCCAACCGCCGCTCAGGCATGGGCACAGGAGCTGATTGTCAAAGTCAAGGAGCCATTGGAACCCGAGTACGGATTTCTTCGCGCCGACCAAATCCTCTTTACCTACCTCCATCTCGCCGCCAGTCGAACGCTCACCGAAACGCTGATGGCTTCAGGCACGGCTGCTGTCGCCTACGAGACCGTGGAAACCCCCGATCGTAAACTGCCGCTTCTTTCACCCATGAGTATCATTGCAGGCCGACTTTCGGTGCAGTTTGGGGCGCGGTTTCTGGAACGGCAGCAGGGTGGGCGTGGGGTGCTCTTGGGCGGCGTGCCGGGGGTCAGGGCAGGGCAGGTGGTGATTTTGGGTGGCGGCGTGGTGGGGACTGAGGCGGCGAAAATGGCGATCGGGCTGGGGGCACAGGTCACGCTGCTGGATGTAAATGTCGATCGCCTTGCCTATTTGGAATCTATTTTTGGCTCTCGCGTGTCGTTGCTGTACAGCAGTGTCGGCTCCATAGAATCAACAGTGCGATCGGCTGATCTCCTTATTGGTGCGGTGCTGGTGCCGGGACGAAAGGCTCCGGTTTTGGTGCCAGAACCCTTAGTTAAGGAGATGCGATCGGGCAGTGTCATCATTGATGTGGCGGTCGATCAAGGCGGCTGCATCGAAACCCTTCGCCCCACCTCCCACACCCATCCGGTCTATACCCACTGCGGCGTCGTCCACTATGGCGTCCCCAATATGCCCGGAGCCGTTCCCTGGACTGCGACCCAAGCGCTTAACAACAGCACGTTGCCCTATGTGCTAAAACTCGCAGATTTTGGGTTGGATGCGCTGGATCACGATCCGGCCTTGGCTCTGGGGTTAAATGTTCTGGAGGGCAAACTTATTCACGATGCCGTTCGATCGGTGTTTCCTGATTTGGCAGGTTAGTCTTTTTAGAGAAGACTCTACGTAGATAAATGACCCGATCGCAGGAACATCAGCCATAATAAGCACACCAATCAGCACACCTATTCGGCACCTCAATTCCTATGGGACGTATCTTTTTATCCGCTGCCCATGGTGGTTTAGAAAATGGCTTAATTGATCCTGGCTCCATTGTCAGCGGCACGACCGAAGCCCGCGAGATGATTTTGCTTCGGGATTCGCTGATGGCTGAACTGCGATCGCGAAAACTCGAAGCCCTAGCGGTTCCGGACGATTTGAGTATGCAGCAGACCCTCGACTGGATTAACACCCGAGGTCGCAACGATGATATCTCCCTCGAACTCCACGCCGACTCCGCCCCAAATCCTTTAGTACGAGGGTCCACCGCCTTTTATATCAATCAAAACGACACCCGCAAACGCAACGCGGACTTGCTTCTCCTAGCCATCACCAAGCGTCTGCCGTCACTTCCCAACCGAGGCGCAAAACCGGATACGACGGTGGGAGTGGGGAATCTTGCTTTTTGTCGTCAGCTCGTCACGCCGTCAGTGCTCCTCCAAATCGGATTTCTCACCAACCCCGACGATCGCTTCATTCTCCAAAACCAACGGCCTGATCTAGCCATGGGCATTGCGGATGGACTTCAAAGCTGGCTCAAAGACAACAACACTGCACCCAGCGATACCTATCCCGCCATCACCATTAATCTCAACAGTCAAAGCTACGGGGAACAGGGCATCTTGGTCAATGGCAATGCCTACATTCCGATCGATCTAGTCGATCGCTTGGGCGTTGATCTGTCGGTGATTCCCACCGTGCGACGATTGGCGTACCGGAGCGTGGTATTTGTCAAAGCGATCGAGCTGCGGGATTTCAATGTTTCGGTGAATTGGGATGCGACGACTCGTACGGTGTTGCTTAAATCCATTCTGAAGATTTGCCCAGGGTCTTTCGATCGCATCATGGACCACGGCAAAACCACTGAACTCCAGCTCATGATGTTCCTCAAAACCAACAACGAACTGAGCATCAAAGACTTCCCTGAAATCGGCAAGCTCTACCGAGAAGAGTCGGCCATAGAAGGCGTAGATTACGACATCGCCTTCTCCCAAATGTGTCTCGAAACCAATTTTCTCCGGTTTGGCACTCTGATCAAACCTAGCCAAAATAACTTCGCAGGTATGGGAACCCCCGGCGGTGGACCAGAAGGCGCATCTTTCGGCAGCGCGCGCTTAGGTGTCCGAGCACACATTCAGCTCCTCAAAGCCTACGCCAGCACCGAACCCCTCGTCCAAGAAAGTATCAATCCCCGCTTTCGGTTCATTACGCGCGGCATCGCTCCTCTAGTGGGCCAACTCAGCGGACGCTGGCAACCTCCCACCGACTACGGCGATCGCATTTTAGGCATCGTCCGTCGCCTCTACGAGAATTCATCGCTGCTGTAAGGATTTACTTAAGAATTAATTTAAGGATTTACCGGGGTCTCATCCCACTTTCCACCGGGCGACCGATCGAATTTTGTCCGAAACTGCGGGTCTCCTCGGAGCTGCAAATAATCCACGCTCATTGGGTCCAATAACAGCACACAAAAATCACTCAGGACTTCAGTCGGACTCGGCAACTCCATTTGAAACACCTTGTCAAAGTCCCTTGGCTGTCCCGGTTCTGCCCAAGAAAACTGCGCCTTTGCGCCTAGCGACAAGTCATGCCAAGTCCGCGATCGGAGCTTTTGCAACCCTTCGTCAGCGGTCTCGTGGGTAATCAACAGCAATGTTCCATGGAGCCGAAACTGCTCCCGCGTCCGAGAAAAGTACCAACAGGCTTCCCCCCAGGGCTGTTCATAGAGATCTGTAATCTTCTGACTCCGGAAGTCGGTAATGAATTTTAATTGATTGGTTTCTTCTCGAAATCCGCGTGACACCACGGTCCGGTTGGCGGGATGACCATCGGGCCGCACCGTCGCAAGTTGCAAATATTTAACATTCGCCAGAGAACGATTGAGATGAAGGGCTTTACCAAGGGGCGATCGCCAGGGGGCAAGAGACATAAATTCTTAGAGATGATTTTCGATTAACATGGGGAATCTTAATTATAGCCCTACCTTCGGAGTCCCTCTCTTGTTAGAACCTGTGCTCGATGCCACCCACACCCTCGACCACCAAAGCATCCTGATCACAGGAGGGACGGGTTCCTTTGGCAAACAATGCGTTCGCACCATCCTAGAGCGTTACCGACCTAAGAAAATTATCGTCTATTCCCGCGACGAGTTGAAGCAATACGAGATGGCGCAGGAATTCACAAGTCCCGTCATGCGCTACTTCATTGGTGATGTGCGAGACAGCGATCGGCTTAAGCTTGCCATGCGCGGCGTCGATTATGTCATTCATGCAGCAGCCCTTAAACAGGTTCCTGCCGCCGAATACAACCCCATGGAGTGCATCAAAACCAACATCCACGGGGCCAATAACGTGATCGACGCAGCCCTCGCCAACGACGTCAAAAAAGTGATCGCACTCTCCACTGACAAAGCCGCCAATCCCATTAATCTCTACGGCGCAACCAAACTCGCATCCGACAAACTCTTCGTCGCCGCGAACAACATTGCAGGCGATCGGCCCACGCGGTTTTCAGTTGTGCGCTATGGTAACGTCGTCGGATCGCGCGGGTCCGTCGTTCCCTTCTTCCAAAAGCTCGTGCGAGACGGAGCCACAGAAGTCCCCATCACCGATCCGCGCATGACTCGCTTCTGGATCACGCTTGATCAAGGCGTTGACTTAGTTCTCAAAAGCTTTGAACGAATGTGCGGCGGCGAAATCTACGTACCCAAGATTCCATCGATGCGAATTCTTGATCTTGCTGAAGCCCTTGCCCCTGGACTTCCGACAAAAAAAGTTGGCATTCGTCCCGGTGAAAAACTGCATGAAATCATGTGTCCTGAAGATGAGTATCACTTGATTATTGAATTCTTAGATCACTATGTCATTTCGCCGTCGATGATCTTTGCTGATCACAATGATTTTCATCGAAATGCGATCGGGGAAACAGGAACGTCTGTGCTAGAAGGATTTCAATATAGTTCAGATAAAAACTCGGATTGGCTTACTCCCGCTCAACTATTGGCGATGTTAGGAGAGACCTAGTGAGAACCTATCTTCCCTATGGGCGGCAGAGTATTAACCAAGATGATATTGATGCAGTTGTTGCCGTTTTGCAATCCGATTGGTTAACCCAAGGGCCAATGATCGAGCAGTTTGAGCAGGCGATCGCGGATTATTGTGGAGCAAAATATGCTGTTGCTGTTTCTAATGCAACAGCAGCACTGCACTTAGCTTGTCTGGCGATCGGCTTAGGGTCCGGCGATCGATTGTGGACTTCTCCCAATACCTTTGTTGCGTCTGCAAACTGTGCGCGATACTGCTCGGCTGACGTTGATTTTGTTGATATTGATGCGCACACCTACAATCTAAGTATTCCAGAACTAGAGCGAAAATTAATCCAGGCAGCGCAATCTAACACCTTACCCAAAGTGATTCTCCCGGTTCATTTTGCAGGCCAATCCTGCGATATGGCATCTATTGCGGCCCTTGCCAAAATTTATGGAATTCACGTCATTGAAGATGCCAGTCATGCGCTCGGTGGAAGTTACCAAGGTCATAAGATTGGAGCCTGTAAATTCTCAGAAATGGCAATTTTTAGCTTCCATCCGGTTAAGATGATCACTACTGGGGAAGGCGGAATGGTCGTCACCGATCGCCCGGATCTTTACCAGAAATTAAAGCAGTTACGGTCCCATGGAATCGTCCAAGATCCAAGCTTGGTGCTCAAAGAAAACCCTGATCCTTGGGACTACGAACAGCAATCCTTGGGTTTTAACTACCGACTAACCGATATTCAATCCGCGCTAGGATTCAGCCAGCTCCAACGATTGGATCAATTTGTAACACGACGGCAGGAGCTTTTCGATCGCTACCAGGACAGGCTCCAAGGCTTACCTATTCAACAACCGATCGCACTATCCCAGTCTAGCCATCACCTTTACGTAATTCGCCTAAAGTTGGACAAGATCAGTCGATCGAAACGGGAGGTTTTTTCTGTGTTGCGTGAACGAGGCATCGGGGTTCAGATTCACTACATTCCGGTTCATACTCAGCCTTATTATCGTGAACTAGGGTTTGATTGGGGTGACTTTCCGGAGGCTGAGTCTTACTATCAAGAGGCTATTAGCTTACCGATTCATTATGACTTAAGCGATGAAGAACAAGATTATATTATCCAGACCTTAAAAGAGGTGATGGTATGAGTACTCATATTATTGTCCAAGCCCGAATGAATTCTTCTCGGCTTCCGGGTAAGGTTTTGAAAGAAGTCTTAGGAAAAACGCTGTTAGAATATCAACTTGAACGTCTAAAACGAGTTGTTAATGCAGATAAAATCATCGTTGCAACGACGACTGATACGATCGATGATCCCATTGTAGATCTATGCGATCGGCTTGCAGTTTCGACCTATCGAGGGTCTGAGTCTGATGTCCTCTCTCGATATGCTGAGGCATCTATTCTCTTCCCCTCACAAACTGTTATCAGAATTACGGCTGACTGTCCTTTAATTGATCCAATGTTAGTCGATCGCACGATCGATTTCTATAGGAGATATTCATTCGATTATGTTTCGACCGATCATGCAGTGTATCCTCGGGGTATGGATGTGGAAGTTTTCTCTAGCGATATGCTTCAAATGGCTAACAGTAATGCAATGCAACCTGCCGATCGTGAACATGTGACGCCTTATTTCTATCAGAATCCCGATCGCTTTTCGATAGGAACTTATTCTAAAGACCTTCAAGCGTCTCATTATCGGCTTACCGTGGATACACCAGAAGATTTCCAACTCATTCAGATTCTTCTAGAAAGTCTCTATCCTAAAAACCATAAGTTTAATCTTGAAGATCTCCTAAAATGTCTCCAAGAAAATCCTCAATGGAGTTACATCAATCAACACATCTTACAAAAAACAATTTAGAAGTGTATTACTTATAGTCCTCTTTAGATTTCGGTAAATTAGGATGAAGTTATTGATTCGAGCGGATGCCTCTATTCAGATGGGAACAGGACACCTCATGCGATGTCTTGCGTTGGCGCAGGCCGTAAAAGTTCAAGGTGGCAGCGCTTATTTTGCGATCGTATCTTGTCCACCCGTATTATTGGAACGATTAGAAAATGAAGGATTTACGATTCACTTTTTGGATTCAGTAGAGCCTGGAAGTTCTGGAGATGCTCAGGAAACTGCGGCTTTGTTTCAAAATCTATGCTGTCAGTGGATTTGTGTTGATGGCTATCAGTTTAATGCAGATTATCAGCGAAATCTTAAAGAATTAGGGTGTCGATCGCTTTTTTTAGATGACTACGGCCATGCTTCATTTTATTGCGCAGATTTGGTTCTGAATCAGAATATTTCTGCACACGATCGGTATTATCAACGTCGTCACCCTGAAACAGAGCTTTTATTAGGAACTCGTTATACCTTACTGCGTCAAGAATTTTTAGATTACCGGAAAGGGCAACGCCATATTCCAAGCGTTGTGCGAAATATATTGATTACTCTAGGTGGATCTGACCCAGAGAATGTTACGACTTGGATTTTAAATTCATTACAAACGATCGAGATTCCAGGACTAACAATTACCATCATTGTTGGAGCTGCTAATCCCCATAGAGATTTAATTGAAGCGGGTGTAATGCGTTCTATCTACCCCATACAGTTAGTATGGAATTCAACTAATATGCCGGATTATATTGCTGCTGCTGATCTAGCAATTTCGGCAGGTGGCAGTACAGTTTGGGAATTATTAATGTTGGGGTTGCCCAATGTAATCGTGACTTTAGCTGATAATCAAGTGGCGATCGCGCAGTCACTTCATGAGCAGAAAGTGTCCGTTTCTTTAGGATTCTATGACCTATTAGAAGCGACACAGTTGGTCTCAGTCGTTCAAAAAATTTGTACAAATCTAGAGCAGCGACAAGAAATGAGTGATAGAGGGCAAGCCTTGATTGATGGTGGGGGTTGCGATCGGGTGTTGATGGCAATGGAAAGAGAACCTATTCGGTTACGTCCACTAAAATGGCAAGATTGTGAACAAATTTGGCAGTGGGCAAACGAGACAACAACGCGAAAATCTTCGTTCCAATCCGCAGCCATTTCTTGGGAACAGCATGTTCGTTGGTTTGAGGAAAAGTTACAGGATGTACACTGTTACATGTGGATTGCGTTGGATAGACAGGATCAGCCGATCGGTCAGGTTCGGTTTGATCCCCTTTCAGCAGAAACAACTCAAATCAGTCTTAGTATCGATCGTAGTTACCGCCATCAAGGATTTGGGAGGACTATTCTAAAAGCGGCTGTCCGCAAGATTTTCCGTGAGACCGCATTTCGTTCAATTAGTGCTTGGATTAAATTAGATAATATGGCATCAATTTCTATATTTGAAAGCGTTCAATTTGTCAAAATTGAGACAGAATATAGAGGGAGTGAGATGGCTCTACACTATCAGTTGAGGAAACCCATGAGAGAGGAGATAGGCTAATGAATCATTTCTTGATTGGTTCTCGTAAGATTGGCGCTGGAGAACCCCCTTTCATCATCGCAGAAATGTCTGGGAACCATAACCAGTCTCTCGATCGAGCCTTAGCGATCGTCGAAGCGGCAGCAACGGCAGGTGCCCATGGAATAAAGTTACAGACTTACACGGCGGATACGATGACTTTGAATTTGAGCCATGGTGAGTTTTTTATTAAAGACCCTAAGAGTCTTTGGGAAGGGCGATCGCTCTACGAGCTTTACGAAGAGGCCCATACGCCTTGGGAATGGCACAAACCTATTTTCGATCGTGCCCGTGAGTTGGGATTAATTGCATTTAGCACGCCATTTGATGCCACGTCTGTTGACTTTCTAGAATCTCTAGAAGTCCCTTGTTACAAAATTGCCTCGTTTGAAGTCATAGATTTACCCTTGATTAAGCGAGTGGCGGAAACCGGGAAGCCCATGATTATTTCAACGGGAATGGCATCTATTGCGGAAATTGATGATGCAGTCCGAACCGCACGCGAAAATGGCTGTAAAGACCTCGTGCTTTTAAAATGTACTAGTAACTATCCGGCGTCTCCTGAGAATTCAAATCTAGCTACACTTCCTCATCTCAAAGATTTGTTTGGGGTTCAAGTGGGGTTATCGGACCATACGATGGGCGTGGGGGTTGCGATCGCGAGTGTGGCGTTAGGTGCAACAGTGATTGAGAAGCACTTTACGCTGGACCGATCGGATGGTGGCGTTGATTCTGCGTTTTCCTTAGAACCGGATGAACTTAAGCAGCTCGTTGTTGAAACCGAACGGGCTGCATTGGCACTCGGACAGATTAGCTATGGACCTACTGACGCTGAGATTTCTTCGTTACAGTATCGCCGATCGTTGTATATTGTAAAAGATTTAAAAGTGGGAGATATTTTGAGTGAAGATAATGTGCGATCGATCCGTCCAGGTCATGGCCTATCTCCTAAGTATTATCCAGTTGTTTTAGGAAAAGAAATCTGTAAGGTGGTGCAAGCAGGTACTCCTCTTCAGCAGAATCTTTTTAATTGATATGTCATTTATTCAACAGTTAAAACAAACTTTGCCTCCAATCATTCCGATAAAACTTAGGAATGAAGCGGATTATTATGGTGCCAGTCATATCATTGCCCATGATCTCGGGTTACATAAAGCTCCTCGAAGCTTTGCCTACTGGACTCATGGATGGGTGTACACAGAACCTATTGAGTCATCTAAAGAAATAAACTGTTTGGCTAAACCGAGCGATGTGGTTTTAGTCGCAACCCAAAAAGAAGCTGACATTCTCAGACTCGAAGGTTATCACAAAGCTCATGCCGTTGGAATGCCGTTTTTGTACACGAAAGAGATAGAAATAAAACGGCATCCACGATCGCTTCTTGTGATGCCTGCGCATTCTGGTTCTCAAAGTAGCATTGAAGTCGATGAGGAATCCTACATTTCAAAATTACTAGTCTTAAAGCCATTTTTCTCAGAAATTGTTGCCTGCATTCATAGTTCATGTGTTGTCAATAATTACTGGATTCCTTCCTTGGAGAAGGCTGGCATTCCCTGGGTTTTAGGTGCTTCTGTATTCGATCGGAATTCGCTTCAGAAAATGAGGACTATTTTCCAGAACTTTGAATATATGACTACAAATACGATCGGCTCTCATATTCCCTATGCAGCTTATTGTGGCTGTAAAGTTTCGATCTATGATTACAGTCGATTCAAGCTAAAAGCTTATGAGAAAGACCCCTGGTACCAAAAGAATCCCGATCTTCTTTTGAAACAATATGAACTATGTCAGGAAGAGGCCTTAGCTCGACGGTTTCCGAAATTTTTCACTCATCCGACTGAGGCCATCTTACATTGGGATTGGGCTATTCAAGTTCTCGGAGAACCCTATCATCAATCGTCAGAAACGATCGCACATTTATTAGGATGGGGCTTGAAGGAACAGAGTCTTGGATATTTTAAGTATTTTACGGACTATTTCCTAAATAGTGATCAAAGGAAGGTCTTAATTCATAAGATTTTTAATGCAATGAAGTCAGATCTTCGATATGATGGATTTGAGCTTGACATCATTGCAGAAAAGATAAAGGATTCGTCTAATAAATAAATCTTATGACACGACATCCAGTTGCCTTATTCATCTTTAATCGTCCCAAAGAGACGAAAGTTGTCTTTGAGCAAATTAGACAGGCGAAACCTTCGATTCTATTGATCGTTGCAGATGGACCGAGAAGTGAATATCGAGATGAAGATAAAAAGTGTTTAGATGTTCAGAAAGTTGTAAGTCAAGTCGATTGGGATTGTCAAGTCATTACACATTATTCACAGACTAATATGGGCTGTAAATTACGGGTATCCAGTGGTCTAGACTGGGTTTTTTCTCAAGTTGAAGAGGCAATTATCCTAGAAGATGATTGCTTACCTCATCCTAGTTTTTTTGAGTTTTGCGATCTTTTGTTGGATAAATACAAAGATGACGATCGGGTCTTTTCCATATCAGGGACTACTTTCCAACCCAGCTCTAGGCAAGATGTGAATAGCTATTACTTTTCCAAGTATTCATATATTTGGGGATGGGCAACTTGGCGACGAGCTTGGAAATTCTATGACGTTGATATGGAACTGTGGGAAAAAATAAGAGATGAGAAGAATCTAAAGAGTATTATCCCAGAGAGGCAAGTTAGATACTACTGGCATCACAAATTCCAGAAGTCGTATCAGAAAGAAGTAGATACCTGGGATTTTCAGTGGATATTTTCTTCATTTATTCAAAATGGTCTACACATTATTCCAAATCATAACCTCGTCTCAAATATTGGGTTTGGAGGAGATGCTACACATACTAAAAAAATTACTAGATTATCAAAGAGGACGATTTCTGAGATGGAATTCCCTATGACTCATCCAAATATGATGTTGCGTGACTTCAAGGCCGATCGATTTACTGAATCTTATGTCTATCAATGTCAGTTATACCGTCGAATTTGGAATCGAATAGTGCAAATTTTATCGTTAGGTTGAAGATGAAATTACTAAATATTGGGTGTGGTTGTATTACGCATCCAGACTGGGTTAATCTTGATATCGCACCAGTAAGTCCGATCGTAAAATCTTTCGATCTTCGTCGGGGACTGCCTGAATTGAGTACAAGCGTAGACGTTTGTTATAGTTCGCATGTCTTAGAGCACCTTTCTACTATGGACGCTGAATTTCTAGTTCAGGACTGTTTTCGGGTTCTTAAATCAGGTGGTATTTTTCGGTTGGTTGTTCCTGATTTAGAACAGATTGTCCGTGAATATCTTCGATGTTTGGAAAAGGTTGATTCGGAAGGAGAGTGGGATTATGATTGGATAGTTCTAGAATTATTAGATCAATTGGTTCGCGATCGTCAGGGTGGAGCTATGGCGAACTATTTGAGAAAACCGAGCCTTATTAATGAAAGCTTCGTTACATCTAGAATGGGCTTTGAAATGGAAAACTGTCGGGCAGCAAGCCAAAAAACAACATTAGAGAAACTCAAGTCGAAACGAATTGGCTGGTTTGTGACTAAACTACGCAATAAGCTTGCAGAAGGAATGGTATTTATGATCGCAGGTCGTCAGGCACAGCGTGCTTTTCGAGAAGGAATTTTTCGTCAATCAGGCGAAGTTCATCGTTGGATGTACGATCGATACTCATTGGGACGCTTACTGAAACAATCAGGGTTTACAGACATTCGAGTTTGCAACGCAGATGAGAGCAGTATCGTAGATTTCAATCACTATGAATTGGATCTCTATCAAGGGAAGATTCGTAAGCCTGACTCACTCTTTATAGAAGCAATAAAGCCATGAAATCGGTTCTATTGAGTACATATGATATTCAGGGAGGTGCCGCTCGGGCCGCTTATCGCCTGCATCAAGGGTTACAAGAAATTGGGGTAAAATCTCAAGTCTTGGTGCAAAATAAAACGAGTGACGATCGCCATGTAAAAGGACCCATTTCAAAACTGAATAAGACGATCGCATTTGTGCGCCCAGGAATAGACGGATTGCCGCTTGCCTTCTATAAAGAACGCACAGGCGATCGATATTCATTAGGTTGGCTACCCGAAAACCGAGTTCAGCAGATTAATCTAATCCAACCTGACATCGTTAATTTGCATTGGGTTGGAAGTGGATTCTTGCAGTTGGAAACTTTGCGGAAAATCAGACAACCGATCGTTTGGACGATGCATGATATGTGGGCCTTTACGGGAGGATGTCACTATACCGATGGGTGCGATCGATATTTGCAACAATGTGGGGCTTGTCCGCAGTTAAGAAGCCAATCTTCTAAGGATCTTTCTCGTTGGAATTGGACGCGTCGGGAACGTCTATTTAAAGAGCTGAATTTGACAATTGTTGCCCCAAGCCAATGGCTAACCGATTGTGCAAAACAGAGTCCATTGCTTAACCATTGTCGAGTGCAACAAATTCCGTATGGATTAGATCTGACACGCTATCAGCCACAGAATAAAGCTTGGGTTCGATCGCTCCTCAAGTTGCCACAAGATAAGTCATTAATATTATTTGGAGCTTCAGATGCGACATCCGATCGGCGAAAAGGATTTCATTTGCTGGCAGAAGCGCTTCAGAAATTAGGTCAAATGGATTGGGATGATCGGCCCGAGGTTGTGGTTTTTGGGGCATCGCGTGGGGATTTAGATTGTGGGTTCCCCGTTCACTACTTGGGAACGCTTCAGGATGATTTGACCCTAGCATTAGCTTATAGCGCGGCAGATGTATTTGTGGCTCCCTCGATTCAGGATAATCTGCCCAATACCGTTCTCGAATCGATCGCGTGCGAGACGCCTGTTGTGGCCTTTGCTATTGGGGGAATGCTGGACTTGATTGAGTCTGGGCAGACGGGCTACTTAGCACAACCCTTCGATATCGATGATTTGGCACGCGGGATTCAGTGGGTGCTGACGACGGACCAACCCCTAGGACAACAAGCGCGGCAGGTGGCAGAGCAACGATTTAGCCTAACGACGCAAGCCTATGCTTACAGAGATTTGTTTGAGTCGCTGCTGGCCGATCGCCGTCCTCACGGAACAAGCGCTTAATCCATAGGCTAAGCGATCGGCCCTCCTGGTCGTACAATCTAAGGGTGAATCACCTTGTTTTAGATCCGTTGGAGTTGTCGCTATGAAATTCAGTGAAGTCGTCGATCGATTTGGAAACCCGGCTCACTGGGGCAATGAGGATTTGGAAATCACAGGCGTCAACTCTATCGAAGCTGCGACTCCCGGACAGATCAGCTACATTGGCAGCGAGAAGTTTGTGCCGATGATTGCGACCACAGAAGCGACGGTGTTGCTGCTGCCAAAACACGAGCCATTGCAAGCTTTGGTGACATCGAAAAAGATTGCCTGGATTGAAGTTTCAGACCCGCGTTTGGCATTTGCACAAGCGATCGACCTTTTCTACAAGCCCTATCAACCACCTGTTCGGATTCATTCCACTGCCGTGATCGATCCGACGGCTAAGATCGGTACAAATGCTGCGATCGGTGCTCACGTTGTCATTGAAGCAAACGTAGTCATTGGTGATGATGCTCGGATTCATCCGAACGTTGTGATTTACCCTGGTGTCAGCATTGGCGATCGCGTTACGCTTCATGCGAATTGTACGATTCAAGAACGATCGCAATTGGGTAATGACTGTGTGATTAACAGTGGCGCTGTCATCGGCGGCGAAGGGTTTGGATATGTGCCGACACCCGAGGGTTGGTATGCAATGCGGCAATCGGGTTACGTGATTTTAGAAGATAAAGTTGAGATTGGCTGCAACTCGACGGTCGATCGTCCTGCGGTTGGCGTGACGCGAATTGGGCGCGATACGAAGCTAGATAACTTGGTCCACATTGGTCATGGCAGTACGCTTGGATCAGGCTGTGCCATGGCTGCGCAGGTGGGGTTAGCGGGCGGGGTCGAAATTGGAAACGGGGTGATTTTGGGCGGACAGGTGGGAATCTCGAACAATGGAAAAATCGGTGACGGGGCGATCGCATCGTCGAAAACTGGAATTACGGGCACCATTCCTGCCGGGAAAATCGTGTCCGGGACACCTGCTATTGACCACCGAACCTACTTGAAAGTCTGCGCAATCTACAGTCGGATTCCAGATTTGTATCAGGATGTGCGGAAACTGAAGAAATCTATGAAGAATGCAGGACTTCTAGATTAGGGCCGTTCTATCAGCCGCCAGCGTTCAATTGTGATGATCTGACGATCGGTCTTTTCGAGTTTGATCTCAGGTGAAATCCAGGCATAGCTGTGGTTAGGGAGTTCAGCTAAAGTGTCGAAATAACGTCCTAAAATGGGAGTCTTAAAGATGAGCAATAGCGAGGTTTTTTGGAGTTCGCTCTCCTTTAAGGTTTGGGTGCCGACAAAGTGAATGGGATGACGGGTGAGAATTGTTTGAAGTGCAGCGTTTTGGAAGGTGCGGGTTACAGGGGCGGCATAATCTCCCCACAATCCCACAATGCCAATGAGGTTCAGGGCAAGCCAAGGGGCCAGAAGAAGGCTACTCAGCCATCGGGTAATGAGTTCAGTGCGGGTGACGATCGCACGCCTCTTCCAAATCAATCCCGGCATCAACCAGCCGATCGCTAAGGTCGCCAAGACAAAGGCAATGGATTGGACCTGAGCGAACTCTATTGGAATCCAGTTGGATAACGCAGCAATAGACAGAACGAGTAACACGCATGAGAATGCTGTAAGGACACGACTAATCTGTCCAAGGAGTTGCGATCGCCAATCTTTTCGGTAATGGGCGACGCAGTGATCGAGGGTTACTGCGGAGAAAATTGCAAGCCACGGAAGGAGTTGCAGTGGATAGTAGGGCGTCTTTGTGCGGAAGAGGTTGAGTTCAATGAACAAGAGAATGGGAAAACCAAAAATCAACCAACGGTAAGACGCTAGTGCCGCTTTGTATTTCGGATTGTGCCAAGCCAGCACGACGCCTAAGATTCCAGGGATAGCCCAAGGGAACGCATTTGCCGGAATATTCCAGAAATAATAAAAGGGTCCAGCACTGTGAAATCCTTGGTTGTTGAGGAAGAAGATTTTGCCAACCAGGGTTTGAATCGGGAGCCAGCCGTACTGCTGCGTCGCGGCGTAAAGCCAACCGGAACACGGAATCAGGCCGATCGTCAGGCCAAGGTAGAACCAGAGGTTCCGGAACGATTCCCCAAAACTCCCTTCCCTGCGAGATTGAAATAGCAGCGCTGGAAGAAGGGCGATGGCAGCAGGGATGGCCATAAACCCTTTGACCAAGAACGCCCAGCCGAACGTCGCGCCTGTCAGGAAGAGAAGGCTCGATCGGCGAGAGATTTGGGCTTCGAGAAAGGCCCAGGCCGCAAGAAGTTCGATCGCGACGAGCACAGTATCTTGGGTTCCCAGCCCTGCATATTGCACCATGATCGGAGTGACGCTAAAGATTAACGCCGCCAGAAAGCCGACTGGTCGTCCCAGCATGATTTCGCCAATCCGAAAGGTGAGAATGCTGCTAAGAATGTAGGCGATGGCACTTGGCAACCGGACGCTAGTTTCATGAACGCCAAACAGCTTAAAACATAGCGCAATCAGCCACTGAATCCCCACTGTGCGATCGAAATCAAACCCTGCACCCCACTGCGGCGTAATCCAATCCCCAGTCTCCAACATATACCGTGCTTGCACCGCATAAAACCCCTCATCATGGGCCATGAGACTCTGCTGAAAGCTTTGAGACACCACCAGCGGAAGGGTCCATAGGAGGAGATAAACGTAAGGGGTGATAGCCGAGGGTGATTGGTGGATAGCTTTAGTCAGGCGATCGAACATTGCGCAGGATAGGTAAGTGCCGATGTCATGATCGCATATCACTGGCCGTTTAATTTACTGCTGTATTTGCCTCTATATTTGATAGTCCATTGAGAACGATTTCACATCTTTGGGTTTGACGTAGACCTGTTGATTTTCGATGAGGTTAAGCGTTTTAAAGCGATCGCGCGTAATGATAGCTGTCATGACTTGACCATCTTCAAGTTGAAGTTCAGTTTGAATTTCCCAACCGAGATGAATCAACCGATTGATGCGAGCGCTGACCGTGTAGCGGCTTGCCTCTAACGTGACTTCAATGTCGTGAGGACGCAGAAACATTTCAGGATTAGCCGAATCAAATCCGCTTTCTTGAAAGATTTTTGAGCCACTCGAAAGAACATTGACAGGACCGATAAAACTCATCACAAACGCACTGGCCGGATGATCATAGACCTGCGACGGCGTTCCAATTTGTTCAACTTTTCCTTTGTTCATCACCACAATCCGATCGCTCACTTCCATCGCCTCTTCTTGATCGTGGGTCACAAAAACCGTGGTGACCTGAACTTCATCATGCAGCCGTCGTAACCAAGCCCGTAAATCCTTCCGCACTTTTGCATCAAGCGCCCCAAAGGGTTCGTCTAGGAGCAACACCTTCGGTTCAACGGCGAGAGCACGGGCTAAGGCGACTCGCTGGCGTTGGCCGCCGGAAAGCTGCGATGGGTAGCGATCGCCCATTCCGGTGAGCTGAACGAGTTCGAGAAGTTCTTCGGTGCGGCTTTTGATATGATTCGGGTCCATTTTACGCAGCTCCATACCAAAGGCGATGTTCTTGCGTACGGTCATGTGTTTGAACAGGGCGTAATGCTGGAAGACAAAGCCGATATTGCGATCTTGCACGGGGCGATCGGTAGCGTCTTCTCCCGTCAGGAAAATGCGTCCACTATCGGGGGATTCGAGTCCAGCGATCGATCGCAGTAAGGTCGATTTGCCTGAGCCAGACGGTCCGAGGAGCGCCACAAGGGAGCCGCTTTCAATATCAACCGAGACGCGATCGAGAGCCTGAAAGCTCCCGAAGCATTTAGAGACGTCCTGAACCTGAATGCCCATGAGAAAGTGCCTTTGCAACGACGAGTGAATGAATCCCCGGTTTCCCGGTGGAGTTACCGGGGATTTTTAGATGTGGCTTCCAGATATAGCATATTTCATCACCCCTTTGGTAATGAAGCCCGATCGTCAAAAGATAGATCCGTTTAGATTAAGGTTGCGAATTGTTTTATATAAGGCTGGAACGATGAAAATTCGATCGATTGAGCGATATGATTTAGGTATGGCAAAGATGTAGTTTGAATAAGATATAACACCATAACTTGCAACGCTGAACTAACACACTTCACAAGGTAGTTCTATGAACGCATTAATGAATCGTTTTAATACAGGTTTAAGCAAACTTGTGACCCGTTTTACTCCAGGTCTCGCATCAGCTCTGACATTAGCGGCTGTTACACTTGGGGCTACTCTACCCGCTAAAGCAGTGCCTGCGAACACGCTTTATAACTACGTCAATCTCCGAGAAGCCGCGACGACTGACTCTACTGCTCAGATGCAGCTTATGTCCGGCGATCGGGTTGAAGTCCTAGATGGAATGCGCGGTCAGGATGGCTACATCTGGTATTCCGTACAGATGCCTGACTCAATGACGGGCTGGGTACGGGAAGGATTAATTTCAATTGAGGGCGTGGGGGGTGAGTTTGTCCGCAGTAGTGCATTACTAATGGGGTCATCGCCTGCTCAGGGCGTCAATGTTCGATCGGGTCCATCGACTTGGTACAACGTGCGCTTTACGGGGCTGCATGGCGATCGGGCGACGGTGACGAACATCACACGCGTAAAGGATGGAAGTACCTGGTACCAAGTGGCCATTCCCAATACCAATGGAGGTTGGGTTCACAGCAATCTCGTGCAGGTCTTGAATCCGATGGCCGATCGGTAGGTAGATCCCCGTTAGGTTTGGGGGCCGATCGATCGATTAACCCCCCGTTGGGTTTGGGGGCCGATCGATCGATTAACCCCCCGTTGGGTTTGGGGCACGGCATGGCCATGCCCCTACAACCTCTTAAACCCGGATCTGTAGGGGCATGGCTCGC
>JAYUJY010000193.1:0-4033 GCA_043764895.1 Synechococcales cyanobacterium
ATGGAAGCTGCTGTCGTTCGTGTCGCAGGTGCGATCGTGCAAGGTTCAGAAACTACACATCAAGCTTACAATCGCCTCGTTGAATTACTCGAACAACAACCGAATCTTGGGGTGAGAACTTCGACTTCAGTTATGCAGCAGGCTTACAGTACGCCCATTCCGATCGCGTTTCTCGCCGCAAGTCTGGCGAAAATTACGTCAGAGACAACCGTGTATGAGCCGACAGCGGGGAATGGGGCGTTACTGATTAATGCTGACCCTCGATTAGTAATTGCGAATGAATTGAATGGCGACCGGGCGACTGAGCTTGGATTTCGCGGATTTGGAACGCTGACTCAACAGAATGCAATGACGTATCGTCCACCGGAGAAAGTCGATCGGGTCATTGCAAATCCGCCTTTTGGAACGATCGCGGACCAAAACGGTGACAGTCAGAAATTTCGGATTTATCAGACTTGGACAACCCAGATTGACCAAGTGATTGCGTTTAATGCGTTGGAATTCATGAAGGCCGATGGAAAAGCTGTTTTGATTCTCGGTGGGAAGCTGGGACGGACGGACGAAGCGCGATCGACTCGATACCATAGTCGTGAAAGTCGGGCATTCTTTAAGCAGCTTTACGATCGCTATAACGTCATTGACCACTTCTCAATCGATGGCGGACTGTATCGTAAACAAGGTGCTGGATTTCCCATCGACCTTATTGTCATCAATGGACAGGGACAATCCGATCGCCGACTTCCCGCTGCTGATGTCCCTGAAATCTTTACCTCATTCACAGCGCTCAAGGAGAAACTTCCCAATGTCTCGCTATCCAGACTTTCCCCTTCTGTGGACGCCGATCGAGACGATTCGTTTTTCACCATCAAGGTTCCACTGGAGGTAATCTCCCTCACCCTGAAAAGCTACCTCGAACTGATGGAACAGCGGTTAGCCTGGATGATGAGCCAAGATTCAGCCGACGACGCACAGGCTTATTTGAGACGGACTCTCCACCGAGTCTGTCCAGCCCAACAGATCCCGATACCCGACCAGGAGGACTGGAAATCGGAGTGGGCCATGACGATCGTTCACTACACCGAAGCATTTTACAACCGCAACGAGATCCATCCCGACGTCTTTCCAGCAACCCCGATCGAAACCCAACATCCCGATTATCAGACCCAATTGGACAATCACAACGAAATGACTTTAGACGATTGGTTGAGCCATCTATAACGGAGAATGTCATGACTGATTTTGATTTGGAACCGAAACAAGTTGCTTATCTTCCCCGTAGTCTCGCCAAAGCGATCGGCACTCTAATTCCCGTCAACATGGCCGATGCAGCCCAGCAAGCCTTGGATAGTTTTGAAGCGCAGAATGGCAACATTGATGATTATTTAGTTGAGAAATTGGGCTACACCGATCATGCAAATCTCTATCAACATTTCAGCGCTGAACAAGTCGATGGCGCTGCGCTTGCGATCGCTAGTATTGAGTCCGGGAAAGGTTTCGTCATTGGCGATCAGACCGGAATCGGCAAAGGTCGAATCTGCGCAGCGGTCATGCGCTATGCCAAAGAAGAAGGGCTAGAAGCCATTTTTATTAGTCAAAATCCTAGCCTCTATGCCGATATCGTCCGAGATCTCCAAGACATTGGGATGACCGATTTCAATCCCTGGATGACCGATGCTGGAAAGTCCATTCCTTTACCCAATGGCACCACTTTGCGGACTGGGAATTTGGAGCAACAGAAGGATGTCATGCAGGGAATGATGGCGGCGGGCGTAACCGGACGTGATGCCATTTTTACGACCTACTCTCAAGTTCAGACCGTTTCCGGTGGGGTTGAACCCCTAAGGCGGGCGTTTCTAAGGACGATTGCACCTAATGCTATCCTCGTTCTGGATGAAGCCCATGAAGCGGGTGGCGGCGGCAAAGATGATTGGAAAGGCAAGAATCATGTGCCCGATCGCGCTGAATTTATCCGTGAACTCGTTGATGCTTCAAAAGGGGCTTTCTTCAGTTCAGCGACCGCCATCAAACGACCTGATGTCATTGATCTCTATGCCCGTAAAACTGACTTACACCATGCTGTAACGAATATTGATGATTTGTCGTTTCTGCTGAATGAGGGCGGGGTTCCCCTTCAACAAATGGTCGCGGCAGGAATGGTTGAAGGCGGGGATATGAGGCGATTAGAACGATCGTATGAAGGTATTTCTTTTAAAGCAGAGGTGGTCCCCGTCGATCGAAACGTCGTCGAAAATCTCGCCTCAGCTATGCGATCGATTAAGGAATTTGATGATGCCAAACGAAATGGCGTTGCGGAGTTAAAAGAACAAGCCAAGGAACAAGCGCAAGCCATTTCTGAAGATAATGCGATCGGTCAAGCGGGCGTCAGTAGTAGTAGTTTCACCTCGCTGATGCATAACTGCATTAGTCAAACTTTAGTGGCATTAAAGGCTGAAGAAACCGTACAGCTTGTCATTGAGCAATTGGAAAACGGTGAAAAACCTGTGATTGCTCTATCCAATACCATGGGCACCGTAATTAAGTGGTATGCCGAAGAACATGATGTAAAACAAGGCGACGAGATTAATTTATCCTTTGCTGATTTACTCAATCGCTATCTCGATCGCTCCCGCGATATCCTCGTTAAAGACTACGAGGGGAGATCAGAACGAAGACCACTCACTGGAAAAGAACTAGGCGCTAATGGACAACAAGCATTTTTAGATGCAAGGGAAGTTATTAGTTCTAGTGACTTTTCTACCATCCCCATTAGCCCGATCGACTACATCAAATCTCGGTTGCAGAAACAAGGATATAGTGTGGGTGAAATCACAGGCCGTCGTGAGACGTTGCAATACCAAGATGACGGCACCACAACTCTAAAACTTCGCAGCAGCTCTGAACTTAAAACCAATGCCAAAATTGAAACAGTCAAACAATTTAATTCCGGTGATTTAGATGTTTTGATTCTAAACAAATCGGGGGCCACAGGCATTTCGCTTCATGCCTCTGAAACCTTTGCAGACCAGCGACCCCGACACATGAACATCCTCCAAGCCGCTGGCGATATCAACGAATTTGTTCAAATGTTAGGACGGGTAAATCGCACCGGGCAAGTCGTTCCGCCTAATTACTCCCTCGTCATGTCCGATATTCCCGCCGAAAAACGTCCCGGCGCGATTCTCATGAAAAAGATGGCTTTCCTCAACGCGAATACCACCGCTGCACGGGAATCTAATCTGTCACTTACCGATGTCGTCGATTTTATGAATCCTTACGGTGAGCAGGTTGTGATGGATTTGCTATCGGATGATTATGAATTGGATGCCGCGTTAGGCCATCCCTTAGAGCAACTGAAAAAGGCTGAAATCGTTACGCCTACAACACTCATTGAAAAAGTTACAGGTCGAATTCCTATTCTTCCCTTAGCAGAACAGGAGCAACTTTACGCCACGATCGAGAACCATTACAAATCACTCATCGAATCCCAACGCGCGATCGGTGATAACCAGCTCGAAGCGGGACGACTTGATTTGGATGCCCGAACGATCGCCCAAATGGAATTCAAACCTGCCATGGGCGATCGGCCTGGTCCTTTTGCAAGCGCCGTTCACATTGAAGTCATCGATGTTAAGAGTACAAGCAAGCCTCTGACTCAACTTCAAGTCGTGAATGCCGTTCGCGAAACCCTGGGTATTGATCCTGTTAATGATTTGGGGAGGCACGATCGGAATGCCGTTCAAATTACTGCGCATCAGCAAGTCTCACTGAAAGTCAGCACCCTTCAAGATGCTGCCGACCTCTACGAAGACCACGTTACTCAAAAATATCGTGACCCTGATAAAATCGATCGCTTCTCTGGGAAACTCGCTGAACAAGTCCTTAATGTCGCTAAACATCTCAGGTCCTATCCAGCCGGAACTCCGATCGTTTTATCCACTCCTGAGCCAGGAAGAACCACCCTTTACGGCGTTGTTGAGGATGTAAAGAAGGCACATCAAAGCACCAATCCTGCCGCTGCATCCGATTGGAAATT
>JAYUJY010000194.1:0-125630 GCA_043764895.1 Synechococcales cyanobacterium
ACCTTTTTTGATCCCGTTCTTACGGATATGACTCGATTCACATTCAGGGCATTTCATCAGGATTCACCTTAACTCATACACTAATTATGCAACGCCAAGTTTTCAGCCTCGGTTGGTTCGCCAATATTAAAACCTTGATTAGGTTCTTGATCTTCGCTACACCACCTGAAGTAGCGGACAAGCTTCCCACTCTCTGATAAAGCCCAATGTGCGTAACCAACATACTCTTCATCAAAGCCAAAAGACTGTGCTGAATCAAAACGCTCACTTAGTCTATTCAGCAATTTCGCATCAGCATTATAAGTAGCGCTTTGGCTACTGCATTGATGTCATTGGTTTTAACTGCAATCCAGAAAATGCAAGCTTGGACAGACAAATCATCATCATTCATAACTAACCCCACGATCTTAAAATTTCCACCTACGGTAATCAGTATGCCCACTGATTTATTGCAGCTTACGAAAAGTAATTTAGAGTCCGATCGACAGGCCAAGAGTTATAAATTCTTATAGCTTCCATCGAAAAGTCACCTCAACACAAGGCCCCCAAAATTAAGATTTGAGAGCCTTGAATCTATAGAATTACCTACCGTAAAACCGATCGCAGAAACGCCCACTTATCTGCCGCTTCTTCAATGATTTTCGCTGTGGGTTTCCCTGCGCCATGACCTGCTTTTGTCGCAATCCTGATTAGCACCGGATTGTCGCCTTGGTGAGCTTTTTGCAAGGCCGCCGCGAACTTAAAGCTGTGGGCAGGCACTACCCGATCGTCATGGTCTGCCGTTGTAACCATAGTTGCAGGATAGCGCGTTCCGGCCTTTAAGCGGTGCAAGGGTGAATAGGCGTAAATGGCTTTGAATTCAGGCTCACTCTTCTCCACGTCGCCATACTCGCCCTGCCATGCCCAGCCTATTGTAAACTTGTGGAACCGCAGCATATCCATCACGCCCACAGCCGGAAGGGCCGCACCGAATAGTTCAGGGCGTTGGGTCATCACCGCGCCGACGAGCAATCCGCCATTACTGCCGCCTTCGATCGCTAACTTCGGACTGGACGTGTATTTTTCAGCAATCAGCCATTCCGCTGCTGCAATGAAGTCATCAAATACATTCTGCTTTTTGAGTTTCATTCCCGCCTCGTGCCAAGCCTGACCATACTCACCGCCACCGCGAAGATTCGCTAACGCGTACACCCCGCCCATCTCTAGCCAGACCGAGTTTGAAACTGAGAAGAAAGGCGGCAACGAAACATTAAATCCACCGTAGGCATACAGCAACGTTGGGTTAGTCCCGTCGAGTTTCAATCCTTTTTTGTACGTGATAAACATCGGGACTTTCGTACCGTCTTTACTAGTGTAAAAAACCTGTTTCGTTTCATAGGCCGAACCGTCCACTTTTACGTTGGGCTTTCTGAAGACTTCGCTGTTTCCCGTTTCAACGTTGTAGCGATAAATTGTATTTGGTTCCGTGAAACTGGTGTAGCTATAAAACGTTTCCACATCCGATCGTTTCCCCCCAAAACCACCCGCCGATCCCAATCCTGGAAGTGTTACATCACGCACCAATGTTCCATCTAAGGCATAGATTTTCACCTGACTATGGGCATCTTTTAAGTACGATGCGACAAACTGGTTATTGAGCAAGCCCACGCCTTTCAACGTTTCATCAGTCTGCGAAATAATGGTTTTCCAATGCTTAGGATCAGGGTTCGCCAAATCTATTGCAACCACTCGACTTCGAGGCGCATCCAAATCCGTCTTCACCCAAAACACCGATCCGTCATTATCAATGACATCAAACTCCGCATCCCACGTCGAGATCAATTCCACTACCTTAGAATCGGACTGCGATAGATCTTTGTAGAACACGAGATTTTTTCGATCGCTGCCCTTCCATACGCTGATGATCAAATATCGACCATCCTCCGTCACACTACCGCTAAAACCCCACTCTTTTTGGTCCGGTCGATCGTAGACCAACACATCTGCCGTCTGCGCCTCCCCAATCCGGTGATAGTACAACTTCTGAAAATAGTTCACGGCCTCTAGCTTGGTTTTCTCATCCGGCTCGGTGTAGCGTGAGTAATAGAATCCCTTCCCGTCACTCGTCCAAGACGCACCCGAAAACTTCACCCACTTAATCTCATCGCTGAGATCGTTTCCCGTCACGACATCCCGAACCTTCCACTCCTGCCAATCCGATCCCGACTTCGATAAACCATAGGCCAGTTGGCTGCCATCATCCGACATCGAAATCCCTGAAAGCGCGACGGTGCCGTCACTGGACAACGTATTGGGATCAAGTAACACTCGGGGTTCAGCGTTCAGTGCTTCGATCGCATACAGCACACTTTGATTCTGCAATCCATCATTTTTGTAATAGAAATAGCGTTCGCCTCGTTTGAACGGCATCCCATATTTTTCATAGTTCCACAGTTCCGTTAAGCGTTTCTGAATCCGTTCACGATCGGGTAATTGATTTAGATATTCAAACGTTACTTTATTTTGCGCATCAACCCAAGCTTTCGTATCATCCGCATCCGGATTTTCGAGCCAGCGATAGGGATCGGCAACCTTTACACCATGGTAAGTGTCAACTTGATCTACGGTTTTAGTAACAGGATATGTCATAGCATTACCTACAGTTTGAGTCATGAGAATGTATAAAAGGACGATCGCAAGAATGATTGTAAAGCCAACCGACGATCGAAAAGATTTAGAATTCGGCATGAAAAATCCATGAAACTCCAGCATTGTTTCTTAGTGTAGACCCAAGACCGAGCTGATGACAGACGACCCTGAACGCGATCGGCGTCCCAAGTCTTTTATAATAGAAAGCGATCCTTGAGGAAGCACGCCATGCTGAAATACCTCGAACCTCTCGATTGGCTCCCCACCGCTGACGACCTTCCCGAATCGGACGAAACCCACGTGGATAGTGAAATTCAAGAAACCCTGCCAAACCTCCTTAAGTTCATTTTGGCCGCTATTTTTGCCGATCGATCGGATTGGTTCTTCGGCATTGACATGGGTGTTTATTACAATCCCGATGTTCCAGCCGTTGTCCCCGATGCCTTTCTCAGTCTCGGCGTCGAAACAATGAAATCCGAGGCGCTGCGATCGAGTTACGTCCTCTGGGAGGAAAAAGGCGTCATTCCTCAACTTGTTCTCGAAGTCGTTTCCTTAACCTATCGAGGCGAGTACACCACAAAAAAAGACCTCTACGAAGATCTTGGAGTGCTGTACTACATTGTCTACAACCCTATTCGCAAACGAAAACCCAGCCTAGAAATCTACCGCTTGATCAACGGAAAATATTTGCCCGTCATCGGGAGTCCAGTGTGGATGCCGGAAATTGGACTCGGCATCGGAAAAGAAAAACACACCTATCACGGCAGACATCGCGAGTGGCTCTTTTGGTACAACGAAGCCGGAAAGCGGTATCCGACGCCCCAAGAAATAATCGATCAGGCCAAACAAGAGGCCGACCAATTTAAGCAGCAAGCAAAAGAAGATAGGCAAAAAGCAAAAGAAGATAGGCAGCAGACTCAAAAAATCAACCGCCAGCTCCAATCTGAACAAGAGCGATCGCAACGCCTAAGCGATCGTTTGCGAGAACTTGGTATCAACCCCGACGAGATCTAACTAAACTTCAACCCGTCGGCGCGTGATATCGATCGTAATCTTGCCGTTAAAATCGGGAATTGGGGCGTGGAGCTTGTGCAGTTGGACCTGAACTTCCTGCACCTGCGGCTCTTCTAAAATACTGTCAGCGATCGCTTGAGCCAACCGTTCAACAAGTGCAAACCGCGACGTTTTCACCAAGGTCTGCACCCGCTGAATCACACTTCGATAATCCAACGTCTCATCAATGCGATCGGACAACCCCGCCGATCGCACCGCCACCTGCATGGCCACATCTACCTCAAACCACTGCCCTAACACCTGTTCCTCAGGCAAAAAACCCGTAAACCCATAGCACCGAATCTGCGTCAACCGAATCCAATCCATACCCTCATCATCCCTAACCTAATCCCAACTCTCACATCATCGTTCTCAATTCACCCTTCTCAATTCTCAATTCTCTAGCTATCCTTCGGACCCCAGGACTCCTTCGGCGGAATCGGTTCCACAGGACGAAACTCGACATAATCCGAAGAATCCTCATTCACAGGAGGACGATTCAGGGGAGGGCGGCTAGATCCTCGGCTCGGCGCAGGTGCATCATCATCCATCGGACGACGACGAGGACGCGGAACATCATCCATTGACGGCGGATTCATGCTCATCGGATTCATCGGATTTCGATCGCCGCCCTCACGCCCTCGACCTCGGCCCGATTCTGACGCAGACGTTCGCTCTGGAATACTGCGAATGTCATCCCCAAACTCATCCCGCCCCGGACGCCGCCCACGGTCCATATCCGGCACATCCTGTTCGTCATAGCGAGACTTCCGACGGGGGCGATCCTCTAAAAAGCGATCGCGATCGCTTCGCCCGGACGATCGCGCATCCGCCTCGTCCCGTCCACCCCGACCATCTCGCATTTGCCGACGAGAACCCCGATCGTCCATAGCGGCATAGTTCTCTTCCACGCCTGCTCGGTAGTTGCGAGGACCGCGATCGTCATCTTTAAACGGCATCCCACCCGACGACTTCATCGGCGAATTATCCGGTGTTCGGCCATTAATCGCTTCCAAAGCTAGGGACACAAACACCCCAGTAAAAATCACCGACTGAGCAGAGTGCAAAAAGCCACCCGTCAAGTCCACTAGATTCAAAATGCCCGCCGCCAAAGCCAGCGACGCGTAAATAACATCTGAATCTCGCTTATATCCTGGCTTAAATTTCTCTAGGAAGAATAGGAAGATCGAAAACAGGATCAGAATGATCCCAATCAGGAGTGGAACGGGGGTACCGAAATTCACAATGAATTCCTCTTAGTGCGCATAAGTCTTGTCTATGTTAACGAGATTCTGGACGCTCCGGACATAAAATCCAGTCATCCATCCAATACTAAACCCTAAAAAGCCCCAGATGCACAGCACACCTGAGGCCACCCGACAAAAACGAAGCCCGCTCCTATCGACGCGTCACCTTGTCCCGTTGGCTGATAAAGATAAGAAAAATCGTCGCTGGAATGACAATGATCACAACGCCTGCAACCAAGCTCCACATGAAATTCGCTAAAGAAGGAGTCATAAATCCCAATGCCTATTTGAATAATCGCACTTAGGGTTGATTCTAGGGGAAAGCGGAGACGAGGGGAAGCGGTTGTGTCGTAAGTTACGAGACGAGTCCCCATCGATCGCCTCTAAGACTCCCCCCATCGCCTCCTCGATCGGCGTCAAGCAAGCCTTTAAGCCAACCCAAGCTCCTAAAATAAGCACCCACTCCTTTTGAACAGTAGTTACAATAGTTTACAATCACGAAACGTTACATCCCGGTTGCCGATACAATAATGAAGCTGGATTTAAAATTTAGGATTTAGAGGGACTGAATTATGTCTGGATTGGAACTAGGGGCTACAGCACTGAGCATCCTGATGGGATTCATGACGTTCATGTTCATTTTTCGCATTGTCTTGACCTGGTACCCTCAGGCGGATCTATCTAAGTTCCCCTTCAACATCGTAGCGGTCCCGACGGAATGGCTGCTGGTCCCGGCACGGAAAATTATTCAACCGATCGGAGGCGTGGACATTACGCCGATCGTTTGGGTCGGACTATTTAGTCTTGCGCGGGAGATTTTGCTGGGGCAGCAGGGGTTAATTACCATGGCTCTCCGATCGCCTCTCATAGGCTAGCGCTGAATCAGCGCTTTAGACTCCAACCTCCAAAAAACAAACCTCTTAAAGACCCAACCTCCAAAATTTTATGGATGCCTTCGCACCCTTTGCTCCAACTTGGACTGACAAAGCGTCTCATGTTCATACCTTTTGCTGCCCCACTTGCGGTAGAAGCAATGTGGAAGCCTCTCAAAATGTCTGGATCAACCGTCGATCGCCTGTTTACAGTGAGAATCAAAAGCGAAAGTGGCAAGAGTTTTATCACTGCGAATGTGGCACCGCATGGTGGGCTTGGAGCGACGATCGTCCCCCGTCTGAACTCGGCGATCGCCCCTCCCGAGAATCCGATCGTCCGTTTTCCAATCCATTTGATGACTGGTAGATAGGCAATAGACTAGGCATATAGACGTTCGATGGATTGAAGTCGTGAGAATGAATATTATTCTCATTGAAAAATATTTACCGATCGGCACCCCTCCTCTTAACCTTGAGATGCGATTCTGAGACTATTGCAGAGATTAAGTCTAGACATCAATTCCTTGCTTCAGGATAAGACTATGAGTTTGAGCGCCGATCGGTCCCCCGTCCCTACTCCAAGTTTTTTTTCTTGCTATTGTGGCATCGCGCATTCGACTGAACCGAGTTCGGCAGGGCAAAAAATTCGCAGTGTTAGCTTTACCCTAATCTTGCTGGTGGTTTTGTTTGGGGTCGAGTGGGGCATTGCGCTATGGAGTCACAGTTTGTCGGTACAGGCGGATGCTGGGCATCTAGTCTTTGACATGGTGGCAGTGGCGATTACGCTCTTTGCGCTGTGGCTCGGAGAGCGTCCGGCTGTTGGACGCGCGACCTTTGGACATCAACGACTAGAGATTTTGGCCGCGTTGGTGAATGGCGTGGGATTGCTGTTGGTGGCTGCCGCGATCGCCGTTGAAAGCTGGGAACGACTGAACCATCCGCGCGTCGTCTTAAGCGTGCCGATGGTGGCTGGGGGAACGTTGGGACTCGTCGTAAACAGCATTAATCTTTGGATTCTTAGACAAAATAGCCGCCATGATTTAAACCTGCGAGCGGCGTTTCTACATACGCTATCGGACGTGGCAAGTTCGGTAGGAATCATCATTGCGAGTTTGTCGATTCATCTTTGGCAATTTTTGTGGATGGATACGCTAACGGGTTTTTTGGTGGCTGGATTTACGGCGATCAGTGCAGTGCCACTCATCATAGATAGCTTGAGAATCTTTTTAGAATATGCACCGAAAACCATAGATCCAGAAGCGGTCGAACAACGATTGCTCGATACGCCAGAAGTGGAGTCTATAAAATCTCTTAAAATCTGGCAAATTTCTGCTCATCAAACGGCCTTGTGTAGTCATATTCAAGTTAGCAATCGCTTAGAGTCAGCTAGTCGCGATCGATTATTAAAATCGATCGAAAAGGATTTAAAGTCTGAATTTTATATTCAAGAAATTACGCTTCAAGTCACTAGTGTAGGCACTCTAGATCCACTGGTATTGCATCCACTTTTTCAAAGATCATTAATAGATAGTGTGATTTAGAAGACTTGTAGAAGTTGTACAACATTGATAAGTTGTGGGATGAGTGTTGATGTTTTGAATTAGATGAAACTTGTTTTTGAGAATGGTAATCATTCACCTTTCACTTGTACTTGTTAAATCTCAAACTGCACACTCAGATTTGGCTTCACTTCCCTCTAAGCTTTATCGTTAAGCCAGGACTAATCCCTATGTTTGAACGCTTCAGTCGATCGATGCGAACAATATTGTTCTTCGCCATTGCTCTAGTGACGGTTTGTGTTGTTGCGATCGGTTCGACCTTGGCCACCGCAGAACCTAGCATGGCCGTGAGTCAGCCCACCCAAACTTTTTCGGGTATGGATTTGACATTTCCTCACGAGTCCACTCCGATTTCGTTGACCCATCAAGAACCTAACTTCTACCCGTAGTTGATATTTGGTTTCTGAAATTGAATCCGACTCAATGCTACGGACCTCTCAACTCCACAACTCTTAGGTTTTATTTATGAATCTGTTTCTAACCGGAATTCCGAAGCGAATTTTCGCAAGTTTCCTGTGTTTAGTTCAAGTCCTCTTTTTCACCGTTTCGCCTTTTGGAACGCCTTCGGCCTTGGCCGCTGGAAAGGGCGTCAATGTGATCATCATGATCGGCGATGGCTTGGGTTGGGAAGCCGCTCGCGCCGCCGCCACCGCAAAAACTGGAAAATGGTACACATCCGGTAAAGGCGAAGGACTCGCCATGCAGACCCTTACGGGCTACACCTACGCCACTACTTACGGAACGACCGTGGGTGGAGCCACCGGAAGCGCGGCTCTGACTGGAACCAACGCCATCACCGGGAAAAGCCCCGTTCGTCCTGGCTTTCAATTTAACCCCGCATTCAATGCTGGAACGCCTGTCCGTAAGGCCGAAGCAACCGCTAGCGTGGCTTGTCAAAGTGGTGCCGGAACGACCTCCAACGGCGGCAATATCGTTGGGTACGAACCCAGCAAAGGCGGCCCGAATCCCTGGACGCCTCTAAGTCCGGCTGTTGCAGCGGCGCAAGGCTTCAACCCGGAGTACATCAAGTGCAGCGTTCCGGACTCAGCTAACACCGCAACGACGCTCTACACCGGAGTCAAGAGCTTCAACAATGCCATGGGTGTGGATATCTATGAGCAAAACTCAGAAACGATCTTAGAAGTGGCCAGCAAGCTCGGCAAGTCTACAGGACTCGTCACCTCGGTGCCCATCACCCACGCAACGCCCGGAGCTGCAACGTCTCACGTCAACCGTCGAGCGAAGTACGACAGCGACTATCCAGTGCTCGATAGCATCCTACAACAGGCCATCCGTAAAGATCTTCCCGATCCTTACAGCCCCGATCGTAAGGACATCAAGCCCTTTATGCCGACTGTTCTGCTCGGTGGCGGTCATCCCCTTGATTTTGAAAACAGGACCAACCAAACTACGACACAGCCCTCGGGTGACGGCTATCTTTACATCAAGCCTTCCACCTACAACCAACTTAAGTACAACCCTAGTAACCCCTACGGTTATACGTTCCTAGAGCGTGATGGCAACGTTACTTACACCAACGACCTGAGCAAAATCAAAGACGGCGGCGCTGAATTGCTCAAAACCGCTGCTAAGCTCGATCCGAATAAAGGCGATCGGCTCTTGGGTCTCTACGGCGCACGCGGCCAAAACGGAAATCTTCCGATCGCAACGGCCAATGGAGACTATAGTGCAACGGGACTTGATAACTTCGCAGTCTACAGCACCGCAGGATCGAGAACTCCTACTAGCAACGGGACTCAAATTCCTACGCCAGACACCGTTCGCCCTTTAGCAAACGGAATTGATAATGGACGCGGCGAAACGGTCGCACAGTTCATCGCCAAAGAACGCAAAGCCAATCCAACTTTGTCTCAAATGACACAAGCTGCGTTGACTATGCTCAACAAAGATAAAGACGGCTTCTGGCTTATGGTCGAAGGTGGCGATATCGATTGGGGAATCCATGATGACAACATTGATAACATCATCGGAAACACGATCGCATTTGACAACGCTGTGAAGACCACCATTGATTGGGTCGGCAAAAACGGTGGATGGGATAAAAACGTCTTGATCGTCACCTCTGACCACGATCATTACATCACCCTCAACGACACCTTCCCCAAGCTCTTAGCAGCCAACGGCGCAGAGTCACTCACCTACACGCAACATACCCCAGCGACGGCAGGTCACTTCTTCGGATCTGAACCCACCCTCAAATACGGTTGGGGCAGCCACACGAATCGCATGGTTCCCGTCTACTACCAAGGCAAAAAACTGAACTTGGCGAAGTACATCGGTAAAACGGTGGATTATGTCGATGCAGTTCCCGGCGGCAAAAGCACGAAGTATCAACTGCCCGGTGTGGCCAATGCGGTAGACCAAAGCCACATTTATAAAGCCATGTTAGAAGCGCTCAAAGCGTAGAAAAGCTTTGGTCAACCTCTAATTTCAAGTAACATCCTAGCCCCCATGCGTCGATCGTTTGGGGGCTTTTGTTTTTAGGGTTTTGTTAGCCAAGCCGAACTACAACCATCATTACCGCAGCATCCGCAAATTCAAGTTTAGTTCAACCGCGATCCAGCCAATCGCTACACAGATCCTTATCGGCAAGTGAGTCGTCTGGGTGACAATCTGGAAGCTATTGTCATTACGCAGATCGCATCGGCTCAACAATCAATTGACATCGCTGTTACTGGAATTAGTTTGCCTGGTGTTGCTCAAGCCCTAGTTGAACGACAAATTTTCACGAATTTTAGTTATGCGATCGATCCGCCGCTGAACATTGGTGAGGTGCGAGAGATCCGCGTAAATGAATCAATGAGTGCTTGCAATAAGAAATATCAGGAAGAAGCAACAGGCACACCTAGTGGTATTGGCTATGCAGTCGGGGTCTCTAAAGAAGTCAGTAGACCTGGATATGTGAAGTTCGATGGATACGATGCCACAACGAAAACACTGAAAGATGCGAAGGGCTTTGGCTACAAAGTCAACAATAATGGAACTTGGTCAAATACTAAAGGAGGTAGAAAAATGAGCGACAAACTGCTCAATCAAGCGATACGACAAGAACAAGCAGCTAAAGCTGCCGGAATTCAATTGATTGAATGGCTAGTTGCAGAAGAGAAATATCTGACAGCCTTTCAAACCGTTCTGACTCAAGCACAAACTTCAAGAATTCGCCTCAGATACACAAGACCTTCTGAGGACACAAAACGTCTTTGCAAAAAAAAGGCCGAGTCAGCCTCTTCCAGCCACTAGATGCGATCAAGACTTCGGACAGTTCTTGAGAGACAGGATGAAACTCTTAATCTCTCCATTACAGATTGCTTTCAATGAAAGTTAAAGACATTACCTTACTTTTAGCGGTCTGATGCTGTTCGGAGTACAATAGAATGACTATCAGTTTTTAAATTCACTTTAAATTTATATGTCAAAGATACTACAGTACAAACAGTATGTTTTACGTGCTTACTGGTCCAATCGATTACAAAATGCACAGAAATGTGCAATTGAACTTACGAGTTTTTTAGGATCTTTAGAAGAGTTAGGCACTCCATTTATCACTTGGGATTATTTTAATACAAAAAGCAAAATAGAAAAAATCCCAAGTGAAATGGATGAAGTTCGCAAACAGCTCCTCCTCCCCGGTAATGGAGCTAGACGTGGCGTGAAGCCTGATGCGACCATGCCTATTATGGGATTTAATATTCTGCTATTTTCCGCAGGTAAGAATAGTGAACGAATTACTCTCTCAATGAACTGTGGAATTCAGGAGGTTTGGCCGAGTAATCGATGTTGTCTCGACCTACCAACCAAGGGCGAAATCGCCACTCAGGTTTTGCAACCAGAAATGTTGCAAAATCTGCTGGAAATCGTTGTTAAAGCGTGGAATCCTGACTGGGCAGTGATTGATTATTTTGACTATTACGACCCAGCTATGAGCATGGATTACATTCCTGTGTACTGGTTTGTTTACCTGTCAGAACAAAGAGGTCAGATTCCTAAGGTTCCTAGTCCTTCTTATATTGGTCACATTGAAGGATATGGAAACTATGTGATGACAACACCAGAACCATTTACAAGAGAACGTCCAGATCATCTAGAAGCCGCTAATCAGGTGAAAGCGATTCTTGAGCAAGCAGGCTTATCAAAGGCTCGCCCTAGCTGATGTGCCGCCTGAAATTGACATCACTAGGCGTTTGAGCTGCAAAATCGTCAATCCCCGGTCGGGCTGAACGACATGCTTAGGTGAGGATTTCCCAACAGACCTTTTATAGACGAAGCAGTTACACTGTAGGGAAACGAAATCACTACACAAACACCCCGAAACTCCCTATGCAAAGCGGTTGGCGGATTGGCGCACTTTTTAATATTCCACTCTTCATCGATCCGTCTTGGTTCCTAATCATTGCGTTTCTGACCTTTCAGAATGGCGTGATTTGGCAGCAGCGCTACACAAGCTGGAGTCCAACGATCGCCTATAGTGCGGGTTTCGTGATGGCACTGCTGCTTTTTGCGTCGGTGTTGCTCCATGAACTGGGTCACAGTTTGGTGGCCAAGTCGAAAGGAATTGAAGTCTCCTCGATTCGGTTATTTCTGTTCGGTGGCGTTGCCTCGATCGAAAAAGAACCCAAACTTCCCGGCGACATGTTTCAAATCGCTGTAGCTGGGCCGCTGGTCAGCCTTGCACTGTGGATTTTGTGTACGGCAGCGGTTGTAATTATTGCGCCGAAGAGCACCATCGCGCTCGTCATTCTCAGCAGTATTGCGTCACTTAACCTGACGCTGACCCTATTTAACCTCATTCCGGGTCTGCCCCTAGATGGTGGTCAAATGCTGAAGGCGATCGTTTGGAAATCCAGCGGTGACTATCTGACGGGCGCACATTGGGCGGCGAAAACTGGGCTGTGGCTCGGTTGGGCCATTTCCATCATCGGGTTTGCGGACGTCTTAGGCGTGACTGGAAGCCTCGGACTGCCTGAACTGGTTGGGTTCTGGGGCGTGCTCATCGGCTGGTTCATGCGCCAAAATGCTCAGAACGCCGATCGGTTGACTGATGTCCAAGAAGCCATGATGAAACTGGATGCGCAGTCGGTGATGACCCGCGACTACCGGGTTCTGGACGCTGAGATGAACTTGCGCCAGTTTGCCGAAGAAATGGTCCTCAAGGAGAATGCGGGAACCACCTACTTTGCAGCGTCCGATGGACGGTACCGAGGGTCGGTGTCTGTGGATATGCTCCAAACTGTTGAACGGAGTCTCTGGAATAGCCAAACCCTCCGAGAACTCGCCACACCGCTGTCAGAGTTGCCCCACGTTGCTGAAAGAACGTCCCTTGCTGAGGTGATTCAGCGACTGGAAGTGGAAAAGCTAGAGAAAATGACCGTGTTGACGCTTTCAGGTGCGGTGGCCGGAATGATCGATCGTGGAGATATCACCCGCGCCGTCAGTCAGCAAATGGGCTTCGAGATTTCCCCCAACCTCGTCACCCAAATCAAAACCTCCGGGAACTATCCCCCCGGTCTCCAACTTTCTCGCATCGCAGATAGCGTGCAAGAGATAAAAGCGGGAGAGGCCATTCAAGCCGCAGCGATCGCAAATTCCGCTGAAACCCCTGTGCTTTCTGGGCCAGATTCTAGGCCGAACCTTTAGTAAGCTTTCATAATCGCAAAATAAGCATCCCGAACGACATCTTGTTCGGGATTAAAAGGAGTCGGGGTTCTCAAAGGTTACGGTGCCAAAAACTGCGATTTTCTGATCGCTAATGTTTTAATTCACACACCTCCTACCCGTAGCGCCATCACAATCTTCAATGCCTTAATCAAACTATTAATCAGCAGCATAAGCTCGATCGCTTTTCCATTGCGCTGACGCCTGAGCGGGTCGGGCGATCGGATGTTCAATCCAAAACTAATGCACTAAGATAAGGTAAGACTTTCATTCCTAGTTAAAGCCGCTATGCAAGTTGCAGATCTGAGTACTGATGAATTGAAGATGCTAATTCGAGAGACGGTGACTCAGGTGTTGGCTGAGATCTTAGATGACCCAGATGAGGGGTTGGTGATTCGTCCTGAGGTCGAGGAGCAGTTATTGCGATCGCGCCAACGTCGCAAATCTGGCGTTCTAGGGGTTCCGATCGAAGAGGTGGCCAGAAAGTTGGGAGTCACGCTGTAATGAGTTATCGGATTGAGTTTGATTCAAAGGCAATCGAAGGCAATCGAAGATTTGAAAGAGATGCCAGCGAAGGTTCAATCGCAGATCCTTAAAAAAGTTAATTGGCTTGGACTCAATTTTGAACAGGTTAAACCAAAGGGTTTAACGGAGAACTTAGCTGGATTTTATAAGTTGAGGGTTGGGGATTATCGGGTGTTGTATGAGATTGATGGAGAGTTGGAAGTGATCGCGATCGCTTGGGTTGGACATCGACGTGATATTTACGATCTGTAATCGATCGTGCTGCTGAGATAGAGGGGCGATCGTTTTTCCATTGCGCTGACGGATGTGTGGGTTGGGCGATCGGTTTTTGTCAACTACAACCCTTTACTGAAAGTGAAAGGATTATAGAAATTATAATAGGATTGCTTAAGGAAAATCATTGAACAATGGGCTATTGTATAGTTCAGTTATTGCAATTGGGAAAACAATATGCCTTCGATTCAGCGATCAAAATCTTTGACAATGAGCTTTTATACTGCACTTGCTGAGAAGTATTTTCAATTAACAAGCAATAGAAAGTCGTCAAGTGAAGCAGTAAAAATTTGTATGGAAGTTTCTTCTTCTACAGCTCAAACTGTGAGTGATGCACGATTAGTTTTGAGATTTCCATTGTCAAATGAAGATAATAAATCCGCATATGAATTGTATGAGAACGAGATTTGCGCTTCATCAACATTGATTTGTATTTTTAAGGCAGCAAAAAAGCTAAAGCATCAATCAACAAGCGATGTTGTTGTAAGTTTAACCGAACACTACAATCTTGAAGGAACAAAAAATCCCAGACGTGGCGGAGGGCTTCAGCTTTCTCAAAATGATGTCAAAAAATGGGTGAAAAAAGATGCCGTTATAAAGTAATGCTTTCAGCCATTTTTGAAATGTGTTTATAATAAATTCAGGTTAGATTAGTATCGATCGCCCTCCACCCAAGTTCAGCCGCAGTGAGCCTAAGTCCGTTGGCATAGCCTCCCGGAACGGAAATCGCCCCTCAAGCGCAATCCCGTAGTCCGATCGAAACCACCTAATCGAACGATCGCATCCCAACCATGACCAACGAGACCCTCACTGAAATCGACGCCCAAGCCATTCTCGATCGCCTCCCCACCCGCATCCAAACCGCACTACTCGATGACCTACGGTCGGTCGTAGACCATCGAGCTACCGAAATTGAATATCCGATCGAAATGGTGTTCACGGAGTGTCTCTTTCAGAGAATCGCTAGTTTCCTAGATCCAGAAGCATTAGGCTTTGTCGATTGCAAACCCGGACGTGAACAGTAGATTGTTGGAAAACGATCGCCCTTCCCTACGCTGCCTGCGCTTCCATTGAATTGAATGTCTGTGGCATCGGCAAATCTTCACGGCGATCGATTGCTCCTTCGATCAACATTTCCAAAACCTCTTGAGCATTTGCGATCGCCTCTTCATAGGTATCCCCATGGGTATGACAAAACTCCCCCCACTCCGGCAGACTAACGACAAAGCAATCGTCCTCATCTGACCATTGAACAATCACGGTATAGCGCGGCTTCAACTCAATCATCATGTTTAAGGCTCCTGATTTTCTGAAGGCGTTGTAGAATTTCCGCCACATCCTTTTCCTGGTACGACTTCGCATCTGCGCCATCCTTTCCAGAGATTGTGAGCTTTCCTAGGATCAAAGGATGTGACCATTTAGTATGACTTCCCTTAGCTGATTCATAGGTAAATCCTGCTTTTAGGAGCATCGCCTTTAGCTCACGCAGTTTTTTCGGCATCACCTCGTCCTAATTTAAATTCATTCAATCGTTCACTATGATTAACAGCCCCGATTGAGCGGCTTCAAAGTAGGAACGTTGGCGTTGGCGAAGCCTCTGCCTTAGCAGAAAGCCTCTCCCTGAGAATCGCCCCCTCAAGCGCAATCCCGTAGTCCGATCGTCTAGGCTAAACTTATCGTCCCGCACTTAAGACTTGCGCCGCCGTCAAGTTCAATTCAGGAAATGTTGGAGAGACGATCGCTTCCTCGCCCTGAAAGGTCTCAAACTGGTAAGCATCATCAGCTAGCGTTCCAACTTTGACCCACAATTGATCAGGGTCCACAATCCACATCTCAGCAATCCCACGATCGGCATATTCTTCAGGCTTCTGCTCATAATCCCTCCTGCGAGATTTGGCATCCGTCTTAGTTTGTGAAGCCACTTCAACCACCAATAAAGGTGACGGAGAACCGAGGCACAACACTTTTTCACCACTCAGAAGAGCTGCATCAGACGCGATAGTATGAACCACTAAGTCAGGCTGTCGAGCAGTGGCATAACGCGATCGAACTTCAATCTGATGGCCGATCGCTAAAAGTTTTCGAGCCACTCCCAAATCACTAAACAGAAATACAAGCATCATCGCAATGCAAGGATTCAACGGCGTTTCAGCACTCATCTCGACTAAAACCCCATCTTCAAGCTCATAGCGAATATCTGTACCGTCGTCATAGTCCAGATACTCCTTAAGCGTCATTCGTCGGTCAGTTGCGACTGTCATCGGCATCGCCTTTCCTTAAGTGGTAATGGTCTACTAACTATTGTAGTTTATGGGACGATCGCCCCTGCCCCAATCAGCGATCGCCATTGCTTCTCAATTCACACGTCTCAATTCTCAATTCACACGTCTCACACCCGCAGCGCCGTCACAATCTTCGACGCCTCATCGCCATTAATGCGCCAGAGGGCACGACTCGCTTCTTGGCGAACCAGCACATACTCACCCTTGCAAGTGGTAATCAAATCGGGCACCGCCGTCTTCGCCTCAGCCCCGATCGCCCCCAGCGCATAGGCCGCTACCCAGCGAACTTGCCAGTCCTCGTCATACAACAACCGCGTCAACGAAGGCACCGAAGCCTTAGCCCCATTTTCAAAATTAGCCAGCACCCAAGCTGCCGCACTGCGCACATAGGCCGTCTTAGATTCCAACGCCGACACCAACGCCGGAATCGCGATCGACCCAATTTTGCCGAGGGACGCGATCGCCTCACAGGACACACGCCTGTCGGGATCTCGCATTCGATCGACCAGAACCGGAATTGCATTGCGCGCTTCTGCTCCCATCAGTCCGATCGTTCGGGCCACCTCTTGCCGAATCCGCCACTCCGTATCATGGATTTCTCGGACCAAGGCCGGGAGAACGGGTTTAGCCGCCGCGCCCAGATCGCCTAGTTCTCGAATCGCTCGCAAACGGATTTCAATCATGCCATCGGTGAGCTTCGGCGTGAGTCGGGCCAGACGCTGCTCGATTTGGGCACGGCGGAGCATCTCAGTACTCAAGCCCACCCGGCGACCGAGTTCATCAATCACCATTTCTGGAATCTCCATCTCCACCCCCCGCGTCAAACAACAATCCCGCAGCGCCAATAGGAACCCTTGGATGCTCTCCGGCGCACCGGGCATGGAGTCCGCTTGAAACAAGAAATCTTGCCATAGATAGGACTCGTTCCCGTAAAGCTCGACCAGATACAGCGCCGCCAAACACTCGGCCAGCGGATCGAGGGAAAACGAGATTTGGTCTTGGGCCGGACCGACGGTTTGTAAGATGCGGAGACGACCTTCGAGGTGACGGAGACGGTCTTTTGCGGTTTCACGATCGATTCCGCAGGCCAGTTCCATTTCAGCCAAGACGCCATCTCTGCGGGCCGGGGCCGGACGAAACGTGTGTTTTAGGCATTCCCAAGCCAGGACTTTTGCATCTTGGTGAACGGTGGGATTGTCGGGTTCTCCGGGATTGTGATCGCGGTTGAGTTCATTCAGATAGCTGAGCATGAGATCCGGGATATTATCCGGCAGATAGCTATCGGTAATGCCCGTTTTGTTGGCGATGAGCTGCTCGGCGTAAAGTTTGGCGAGGAGCACCGTGATATTGCGCTGCCCTACCATTTTGGACAGTTGGCTACAAGCATCGAAGTATTCCGAATCGGTAAATAGCTCTCGCTTATTGGACTGGTTGAGATAGGCTTCCAAAAACGACGACAGACGATTGCCTTCAATCCGCATCGGGCGAACCAAGGTTTTCGGCACATTATCCAGATTTTCTTCGACGCGAGACGTGACGATCAACGCATTGGCTGGAAAGTCAGGGTGCCCTGGGCGGATTTCTTGACGGGTCGCATCGCTGAGTTCAGAAAGCCGATCGACAATCACCAGCACCCGACGCTGACGGAGAAGTTTTTCAATAAAGTCATCACTCAACGGTTCGGCGGAGTCCACCAACGCCTGCAACTGTCCTCGAATCGCTTCCCGAAAGGGATCCTTACCCTCAGGAACTCGAAAATCCAGCTCTTGTTCGATTAACACCGGAATCATCCGGTGACGGCAGAGGCGTTTAGTGCGATCTTCAGACATGGACCACTGCGCCATTTGGCAAGCCAGACTGGTTTTACCAATGCCCCCTTCACCCCAGATCAACACGCACTGGCGACCGTCGAGAAAGGTCGCCTGCAAGTCATGGCTTTCCATCGAAGCGACGGTATTGCCCTGCATCACCACCGGAATCGGAATGTAGACCCGTCGATCGTTCACCGTACTTTTATGGGCAAAGGCATCCCGAGCGATCGTCAACTGCCGCTCCACCCAAGCATCCAGCACACGCGGATGGTAGTGCAACCAGCCGATGAACATCACAAACCGCAACGGGACTTTAATGGTACCACCGAGGGGCGTGGGCAGTTCAAAATCCGTATAGGGCTTTAATAAATCATTGATCTTCATCAACCACAGCGGACGCAGCAATAACACCAACAGCCAAAAACCGGGCGTCGCCAGAATATACAAGCCAATCAGCGCAAAGGCCGGATTCTCCTTACCCCACTCAAACACCTGATCCGCATAGCGAGAATCCTTAGCCGATTTAATCGCATTGAGCGATCGCTTCAGGCCCGATCGCGCATCATCATTGGCGTTATTTTTCGGATCTTCGAGCAGCGGCAATACCTTTTCTAGCGTACTGACAATTTGCCCGAGATCGTCGCGAGAAAACTGCTCAGCTTTGTCATGAACATGTCCAGCCAGACGATTGATGGAGCTAGCCGCCATAATCCGCACCCCCATGTCCGTATCTTGCAGCGTTTCAGCCAGCATCGGAATGGAATCTTTTGCACCAGCAGAGATATACCCAAGACTCGACGCCACATTTTGTCGAACGTCTTTATCGGGATCTTTGAGTTCTCTCAACAGCTCCGCAAGAGCCGGAGCCGATGCCTCACCAATGCGGCCTAAGGTAATCGCCGCAAAAATCTTAATTTGCCGATCGTCACTCCCCAACGCCTGCCGCAAATCTGGCACCGCCAACGCCGCATCGCTCCCAATCTGACCGAGCGCAATCAAGACGGCAATGCTCGTCGCCGAGTCGGAGTTATGGAGCAGTTGGCTGAGACCCTGAACCGCTGGTTTGGCATCGTGACCGAGGCGACCGAGCGCATTGATACTGGCTTTCTGGACGAGTTTGTTGGGATCGCCTAGGGCTTCGGCGATCGCAGGGACCGCAGGCGCTGCACTAGAACCGAGCGTCGCCAGTGCATTGATCGCATTCACTTGGACAATAGGACTTCGGTCTGACACCAGTTCGGTGAGGGACTGAACCACGTCTTTTCCCACATCGTCAATTTTGGAAAACACGTTAGCCGCCGCTGCTCGAACAGACACGTTGGGATCTTTGAGCAAAATCAACAGATCCGGCGTTGCGGCCTTAGCTTTTGGACCGATCGCCATTAGGGCTTCTGCCGCCCGCAAGCGCACTTCTACATTATTCCGATCGTTCACCGACGTCTTGAGCACCGTAATCGCCGTCCCCGCATCCGGCCCAAACCGACCGATCGCCACAATGGCCGCCACGCGCTGCACTAAAGGAAGCTTAGTATTTTCGACCACTGCCGCGAGAGATTCGATGCTGGCGCTGCTTGGAACAGCGGGGGAGATGGTCGGAGCAGACTTCGCCGCAGTCGTTGGTGCATCAAGGGTTGCCTTGGACGTTTGTGCAGAAACCGTCAACGGGATCGCGCCCGCTAGACAGAACACACTCAGTTGCAAACCACTCAGTTGCAAACCAATCAGGCTGTGACGAAGAAAAGATGCCATGGGTCGATTAGGGGGAGGTAGATGTCGGTCCTCTCTATCATTCCCCACTTAAAAATCTAATGAACAGAAAATCGAACAAAAATCAGGAATTTGATTCGTTCCTATAGGCTTGCTTTTTTTAAGAAGGCCTGAGTCCGATCGATCGCCGTTGCATCGTCTAAGACCTGGTAAAGCTTGAGGGCTTTTTCGAGCGACAACACTGCACCGCGCTTATCCCCCAATTCCAGACGAGCTTGACCTTGCACTTCATAAATGATCGGATTATCCGGTTCAGCACTAATCGCCTTGCCACAGTCTTGGAACGCTTTGGCATCCTTTTTCTGGACCCTAGCAAGGCAACGGTGAGCCGAAAGCGTTCCAGGAATGAACATCTCAGACTCAACGGAAGGATCGGCCTGCGCAAGCGCTGAATCCTTGAGAAGTGAGTCGTCTCCGATGTAAGCTGCGATCGCATCGTTGCAAAGTTTCAGCGCATCAGGACGGGCCGATCGGGCGGAGGCGGCACACTGTAAATTCAGAATCTGCGTCGCAACATTGTCTGCTTTGTTCGCTTCATTGAGATCGTTCAATGCGGCTGAATAGTTACCCTGCGCGATCAGTCCCGTGGCCCGCTTTTCATAGAAAGAACCTAGACTATCCGCATCGGGTTTCAGCCCTAATCCCTGAGTCGCATCCGCAACGGCTCCCGTGTAGTCATAGATTTCCGTCTTCGCTTCAGCCCGGAACCGTAGGGCATCGACTTTGTTGGGTTCCATCTCTAGAGTACTATTGAAATCAGCGATGGCCCCTCGGAAATCACGGGACGATTGTTTGGCGCTCCCGCGACCGTAATAGGCATCCGCTTGTTTCGGATCGAGTTCTAGAGAACGGGTAAAGTTTGCAATAGCCCAGTCATTATCGTTGCCTAGTTTGAGCTGCGCCCGCTCTAGAAAGGTCTGCGCGGTTAGCGTCGGCATTGGACGAGTGGCGAGTTTGGCAAAACCGTCGGAGGAAATTTGAGTGCCTTGAATGGCCGTCGTTCCAGCCACACTAAAAACGCTATTGACGATATTAGACACATCCAGTTCAGGATCGCTTGGCACAGCAGGAGTCTTAAACCAACTGGCAAACCCAAAGCGATTGGCGAGGGCCAGCACCGCAGGCGGATTCATGTAGGAATAACCCATATTGTCGGTTGGCATGGGCGCGATCGCAGCTTTGAAATTGGCGGATTGGTCCAGAGATTGCCACGGCTTAGGCAACAGATTGGCACTAGATTCTGCGCCACTAAATAGCATCAACGTATCGGGAGAAGCCCACTGATAGGCGGCAACGCTAACGGTACTTTTATCATTTTTGCCTTTAAAACCGGGCATTTCCCAACTGGTTAGGCTCTGGCCATTGACCGATCGAGACTGAACTTTCATCTGACCGCCCGATAATTTGATCAACGCCGTTTCAATCTTTTTTAGCGCCGTTGTAGCGGCAGGTCGTTGGCTGGTTTGGATCATGCCGCCGAGACCCAATTCTAATTTTGATTCAAATTTAGGGAAAATGCCGCCTCGGGTCGGAAACGCAAATCCTGCATATTCTTGATCCATCCACGGGAAGATATCGCGATCGTCTAATCCAAAGGACTTCTGGCTAAACGATCGAAAATTATTCAAGTCCTTCTTAAACGTCGGAACGACTTCAATCGCTGCGATCGCCACCCTCCAGAAAGACGCCAAATCACTGCCATCGCTCATGCCATATGTCACAGCAGGCATTCGCTGAACAAGTGCATTCGGGCTTCTGAACAATCCTGCAATCGCTTTTGGTAACGGCTGTTTCAAATGGAACGATGCCTGCATCTGCAAGCCTTCTGGTTGAATCCAGAGAAACCCATCGACTCGATCCTGAATGGACCCGAACAATTTGACGCCCGCTTTGTATTCAGGGGAAGCTAGAAACGCTGGAACCGTAGATGCCTGAGGGGAATCTATCATTACGTCAGACTGCAAAATCAATTCATAATTTCCGTAGCCTGAAATGAGCGACTTCGGATAGCGATCGTCTTGAAGCATTCGCCGAAATGCCGGAACATCTGCAAGCTTACTCGTTCCCGTTTGAGCATCGATCAAATACTCAACCGCCTTAAGTTTCTCAGACGCCACAACATAACCACTGGGCAAATACGCGATCGCATAGCCGCCATATTCGCGCACCGTGGGCTTTTTCCTAACCGCCGCTTCATCAACCGCCACCCCAATCGCCGCCGTAGTATCAACCGCAGCCGACTCAGCCGCAGCAGTAGCAGAATTCCTAGACTCACGTATCGTAGAATTTTTTCTAGCTTCTATCACCAGCGCCCCAGCCTTACCCGCCGCTTTCCCAGCTTTAATCGCAGCAGCCCTATCCGCCGCCGCCGCTTCAACAGAGATATCCGCATCGGCATCCATCGAATCAAGGGGAATCTCACCATCACGATAAGTAAATTTCTTCGGTTCCCAGTAGAGAATGCTGACGCCGTTGTAGGTGCGCATCACAGGCAATGTTGTGCCACGACCTCGCTTAGCCCGATCGAGAAACTTCGGCATCTGCGTCGCGTCTTGTACAGGGGCGATCGTGGCGTAATAAGTGTGGCTGCGATCGGCGTCCAAGACCATCGCAATGCCCATCGGTCCCCCCAGCCAAGGCGCAATATCCCCGTGATAGGTCAGCCCTTGAAAGGCACCGGAAAACAGCGGACCGGGCGTGGTCATATCACGAGGAAACGATTTAAACTGCGCTAAAGACTGCCAGAGTTTCGGATCCGGGTTCAGCAGGAGTAACCCAGCGGTATTTTCAGGTAAAAGACGGCTCACCGCAGGAATCACAACCGCACGTTCTGCCCGATCGACTGACTGACGGGTGGGCGGAACCAACTCTGCTGTTCTCGCCTTCCCAGGAAGCAAAAACGAACCTGCACAAATCACAGGTCCCAACACTAACGGAATAAAGCGGCGAATCAGCATAAGTTACAGGTTCAGGATTTTCAAAATTGGATCAGTCACTACCAGAGTACTCACAAGCCTCCAAAGTGCGCAAAAATTTCAACAAGTTGACCACATTTCGTCATCGGCGGCGAAAATACAACATCCGCCCGGTAGGTCTTTAGCCACTGCGACCCTGGCTCCGGCAATCCGTAAGCCGCAAGCAGGACAATGGGAATATGCGCCGTCTTAGGATTATTTTTCAACTGCTGAGACAAATCAATGCTCCCAGCCCATCCCCCTTGCCCATCGATCGGTCCCAATTTTGCATCCAACAGGACCAAATCCACTCGCCCAGACTCACACTGCTCTAGAGCGACATCCGGACGATCGGTCGCATTGACGCAGTATCCAGACTGCTGCTGCAATAGCCGTACCGTTCCGGATGCGAGGAGATAATCAGTTTCGACAAAGAGAATGTTCAAACCTAGACCAGGATTACTTGATTTTTGGAATAGGACAATGACTAAGACTGCATGAATACGTCATCAGTAAACCTACTGATTTGATGAGATATTTTCAGTACTGCACTCCATCCATGGTCGTAATCCTACGGGATCTCACCCAAAGAATCGTCTCAGCATTGACCAGTTTCCGATCCGTCCACCCTGTGATTTATTTGTGAAGTAATTTAATGACACCTGCTATTTCGATCGCTAGTCCTGCGCGGCGGAAATAAGACCTTGATTTTTTCTTCGTTGGGTTTAGGACACGGCAAGCCATGTCCCTACATTCTCTATAAACCCGGACTCTTAAACCCGGACTCTATAAAACCGGACTCCGTAAACCCGGATCTGTAGGGGCATGGCTCGCCGTGCCCCAAACCCAACGAGGAGGCGATAAATACCTGGCTTACATACGCCGCACAGTACTCGCAAGCCGATCGATCGCATTCTCCAAAAGCTGAGTCCCTTCCTCCACCGATCGAAGCTGGCTCAGTTGATCTCGCAGTTCATGGGCACCGGGAAATCCTTTGCAATACCACGTCATATGTTTGCGAGACTGATAAATGCCTCGATCGCCTTTGTACTCGGCCAGCATTGTTAGGTGATCAATCGCACAGGTTAAAATTTCGATCGTAGACGGCTTTTCTTTTTCTATACCGTGTTTCAAATAATAATCCACTTCGCCGACTAAAAACGGATACCCTAGCGTTCCGCGCGAACACATCACACCATCTGCGCCTGTAATCTCTAAGCAATTCACCGCCGATTCCACAGAGTCAATATCACCATTGGCAATCACCGGAATATCTAACTGGTTTTTAACAAGCCGAATCCAGTCCCAATTCGCATGACCGTTGTAGCCTTGGCTCCGAGTTCGAGCATGGACTGTCAACATCTCAGCCCCAGCATCTTGCAACAGTTGCGCAAACGCTAAAATATTAATATCATCATCGTCCCAACCAATTCGAGTTTTAACGGTAACAGGAACGTCAACTGCATCGACAACCGATCGTACAATTTTCGCCGCTAACTCCGGCTGACGCAACAGTGAAGAGCCGCCGCCATTCTTAGTGATTTTGTTCACCGGGCAGCCCATGTTGAGATCAATGGTATCTGCACCCTGGGCTACTGCTTTCTGCGCCGCTTCTGCCAAGAAATCGGGACAAGAATCAAATAACTGAATACTAATAGGCCGTTCATGAGGATCAATGTCCATAATGATCGGCGTCTCCCGCAAATGCCGCAAACTCGCCGCCTGCACCATCTCCGTATACATCATCGAATCCGGTGCATACCGCCGCACCAACCGCCGAAACACCAAATCCGTCACCCCCGACAGCGGCGACTGCAACACGCGACTATGCAACGTCACAGCATTGACTCCCTGACCGATCGTCAAAGGAGTCAATAGGCGCGATCGCAATTCAGCAGATAGCAGGTCAGAAGGCAACATGAGTTTAGGCGATCGGGTTTTGGGTGGGACAAGCTAACCCGCACCCATCATTATCGTTGAATTCAACCCCTATGAAACCAGAAGTGCCGCCGATCGACCCTTCCGACCACTGAAGCGTTTTACTAATCTCACTAATTCCCCAAACACAAGAACTAGAGACGTTGAGGAAATAATCACAACCCAATCCATCGCAGTAATTGGCACAGTTCTAAAGACCGTTCCTCCGAATTGAACGATCAAGATTTGTCCGACTAAGATCAAGGCAGCGATCGCTAAGAAACCAGGGTTCGTTCCAAGTCCTTTGAAGGCAGATTGATCCAACCCTAAGCATCGGGCATTGAACAAATTCCAAAACTGAAGCATCACAAAGAATGCAAAGAACTTTGAAAGTTCATAAGGATTCGTCCCACCATTATCTCGGGTATAGATCAACAAGCTAATCAGAATCACCAGAAAAATCGCGCCTGTAATGAAGATATTCTGCGCCATCGGAGTCGTCACAATAAAGGCATTGGGCTTGCGGGGAGGCTGCTGCATCACTTTCCAGTGCGGGGGTTCTGTTGCAAGTGCCAGCGCCGCAAAGGTGTCCATAATCAAGTTCACCCACAGCATCTGAGTTACCGTTAAAGGTAGCGCAATCCCAATAAATGGCCCGATCAAAGCAATGCCTAAAGCCACCACATTAATAGTGAGTTGGAATAGGATAAACCGCTGGATATTTTCATATAGCGATCGACCCCAAAGCGACGCATTCACCACACTCCGAAACGAATCATCCAACAAAATAATGTCACTCGCTTCCTTGGCGATCGCGGTCCCACTTCCCATTGACAATCCTACATGAGCCTGTTTTAGCGCAGCGGCATCATTTGTCCCATCCCCTGTCACACTAACGACTTGCCCTTTGCTTTGAAGTAGCTTAACGAGTCTCAACTTATCCATGGGACGCGCTCTCGACATCACTTTCAGATCCAGAACTGCCTCTGCGGCTTCGACATCACTCATCGCTGCAAACTCATGTCCTGTTAGATGAGCATAACGACTGAGTTGAACTGCACCGTCGTCATAGAGTCCAATTTGACGGGCAATTTCTTGGGCTGTTTCTGAATTATCACCCGTAACAATTTTGACTTGGATTCCTGCCTGCTGACAAATCCGAATAGCCTCCGGAACTTCCGCACGAACCGGATCTAAAATTGCCGTGAAACCCAACCAAATCATGTCCTGAGCTAAGTCTTCAATTTCGCCTACCTTGTCCACTGGACGAAATGCAAATCCTAAGGTTCGCATTCCACGGGATTGATAATCCTTGAGCGTTAGGGCGATCGATTGTGCATTCCCCAAGGACTCTAAGCCGTGGGCGGTCAACTGCTGAGAACATCTACTGAGCAGCACTTCCGGCGCACCTTTTGCATAGAGAACCAGTTCTGAATTAATACCCGATATTCCTAGCGTAGCCATGTACTTATGCTGCGTTGAAAAAGGCATCCGCGTCTGAATTTTAAAGTTCGATCGCGCACTCATATAATTTAGCGATTGCTGATCGAGCCATAGCAAAAGCGAACCTTCAGTAGCATTCCCAATTACCGAGGGATCTTCCAAGGGTTTCTTCTCTAAATTGGCCGTACTATTCCCCGCGATCGCTTCAGCAATCAACAATGGAATCTCCGGACGGTTAGACCCTAGACACGGAAAACTGGCGGTATGAACCCGCATCTGATTCTGGGTCAGCGTTCCTGTTTTGTCAGAACAAATCACCGTGGCCGCACCCATGGTTTCACACGCGTGCATTCGGCGAACCAGATTATTAGCCGCTGCCATCTTGCGCATACTGTACGCCAAACTCAACGTCACACTCATCGCCAATCCTTCCGGAACCGCCACCACAATGATCGTCACGGCCACCATAAAGTTGTGTAGCATCGCCTTACCAACATTCGCAGGTAGCCAAGTTTGATAGGCATCCGGCAACCAGTCAAAGGCCTGACCCACAGCAACCCCAGCGCCCAATAGCAACGCCCCGATCGCCATGCTTTTCGCCCAGTCCAACAGACTGTTTCCCGCCAACCAATTCGGTCGATCGATTTTCGCACCTGTAAAGTCCAACCCATCATAAAGAACAGGCAACCAAACTTGAACCAAGCCGACTAAAACAGAAACAATGAGCAACCCAAAGAAATACCATTGATGACCATCCAGCGACACTTCTCCCGTCGCAAACTCCCGCACAGTCAACGCAACAAACGTCAACGCTGCAAACGATAAACCAACAACGCCAATGAGCTTACTCAGGCTCGCAAGCTGAAGATTGAGGGGCGTTTCTTCTCCAGTTTCCACCGATGCAACTGCACTCGCGACCTGCCCAATTTCAGTTTTGTCCCCAACAGCCGTCACTTCAAAATAACCTTGCCCCTGGTCAACAATGGTGCTGCGATAAAGTTGATAGGCCGGAAACGTCTCTTCTTTTTCATGTTTTGCCGCCGCAGGCGTCAGCTTCTTAACGGGTTCTGATTCACCTGTAATTTTGGATTGATCCACAAATAGCGCAATTTCTTCTAACACCGACCCATCCGCCGGAATCTCCTCGCCCTGCTCTAAATACACCACATCTCCCACGACGATATACTTCCGAGGAACCGTGGTAAACGCCCGATCGCGAATCACCTTCACCATGGATTCATCGTAAACTTGATTCAGAATATCAAATTCTTGACTCGCTTTATGTTCATTCACAAAAGCTAACGTCGTCGCCAACAAAATAGCAGCAACAATACCCAAGCCCTCCGCAAATTCACCTTCCACAAACCCAACAGCGATCGCAACAAAGGCCGCGATCATCAAAATCCGAATGACTGGATCTTCAAACTTTTCTAAAAACAACTTCCACCAAGGTGTACGCAGAGGTGGCGTCATCACATTCACGCCATACTTAAGACCATTTTCGTGAACTTGCTTAGTGGTCAGACCGTCGTAGGGAAGAGAACCTTGATCTTCAGAATCAAAATTCATCGCGGTATAAGTCATGGGTTATATCTTCTCTATGGTCGGAACGATCGGGTCTATTGGTCATTTAAACGTAGGCTTGAACCATTTCACCAATGCCATTCACACTGACGCCATTGCCGATCGCCGCCATTTTCCATTCCTGATTATGACGATACACTTCAGCCATCACCAGCCCAGTCATGCCGACATACTCTGTTCCGGAAAGGTCATATCGAGCTAATTCTTTATTAGTAGAGGCGTCCACTAATCGCACAAATGCATTTTTAATTTGCGCAAAATCTTGTTTCCGCGTCTTGCAGTCATAGATATTGACCACAAACACAAGTTTCTCAATCTCTGCCGGAATCGCAGGTAAATTCACCATAATCACCTCATCGTCACCATCACCTGCACCATCCCTATTGTCACCTTGATGGGCAATAGAACCAGACGGATGCTGAAGATTACCGAAGTACACAATATTCTTAGGATCGGTCAACTTATTAGCTGAATTCAAACAAATAATGGACGCATCCAAATCGCACTCTTCTTCGCTTTTACCAAACTTACTAAAGAAACCTCCGCCCGATTTTTCTGCAACATCCCAACCCAGGCCACAGATCAATCGAGTCAATCCTGGAGCTTCTTTCGATAATGAAATTCGTTGTCCTTTTTGCAAGCTAATAGACATAACTGATTTCCCAAAAATTAAGTATTAGAACATTTACGCTGTTATAGAATAATTAGATCGCAACGTAAATCTGACCTCAAATCCGAATGAATGAGCAGTACAACGTTGCATTGCCCATCCTCAGAATCAAACTACAAACTTACGATGCTTGATAACGATCGAGAAGCGCTTTAAGGCCACCTTGATAACCAGAACCCACGGCATTCAGACGCCACTCACCGTCTTTACGGTAAAGTTCAGCCATGATAAGAGCTGTCTCAGTCGAGTAGTCTTCCACCAAGTCATATCGCACGACTTCCGCCTCAGTCTGCGCATTCACCACTCGCACAAATGCATTATTAACTTGTCCAAAGTTCTGGCCTCGCGCTTGAGCCTCGTGAATCGTTACGGTGATAATAATTTTAGTTATTTCAGCAGGAACCGCTGGCAGATTAATTTTAATAACTTCATCGTCCCCGTCCCCTACTCCTGTCAAGTTATCGCCCGCATGTTCGACCGATTTTGCAGCATCCGGACTGGTCGGATTATTGTAGAAAATGAAGTGCTGGTCAGAGAGAAGCTTCTCATTAGTCCCAACCAAGAACACTGAAGCATCTAAGTCAAAATCAGTTCCAGAATCAACAACCTTCACATCCCAACCCAGTCCAACAAAGACATTTGTCAATCCGGGTGCCACTTTTTCAAGGGAAACTCGTTGTCCTTTAGAGAGCGAAACTGCCATAAAAATTCTCCTTAACGTCTTCGAGGTACATATGCTTCAAAGTCTTGCGTGTTATGCAACATTCGCTAGAGTCTCTATTTAGACAGAAAATTACCTAAATACAAAGACTTATGAGCCTTACCGCAGCACAACACACGGGCTAATGCTAACACTCTTCACCAGGATCGAACACCCCTTTTTCATGGAGAGAATATTAAGCCGATCGAATCCATAGAAGTCTACAAAATGAAACTTATATTAATAATTCATTTAATTTCGACAACACATGAGACAGCCAATCTTCAGTTCCCCGGTGAGACCCAAATTGCGAACAGTACCCTAGCTTCATTTCTACCAAACTTTTCACATCTAGATGCGCAGTGCTAAGGGTCACGGCATAGTGTGAAGCGGTTAACATTTCCAAATCATTGATATCATTCCCTGCCGATATGAAGGACAGGTATCCCAATGCCTTAAGTCCCCTAGACTTATCCGGTCGTTCCGGATACACAAAAATCTTGCGCCCATCTAGATAGACAAACCCCTTTTTATTTGCATTCATCATCACTTTTTTCAACACCTCCTGAGGCCGATCGACGTTCTTAGGTGGAATCAATGCCAGACACTGTTCATAGCCATCAATTTGTTCCCAGTCTGGCAAGCTCTGGGCGATCGCACCCCAATCCTGTTTTAACGTGCTTAAGTCCGTTAGAGAGTGCCGATATACTAAGCCATTTTCACAAACAAACCCACAGAAATTAACTTCAGGTAACTGCTCAACCAAACTTTTTACGGTTTGCGCATGGCGGGCCGTAGCGATCGCAATTGGAAACATTTGACTAATTTCAGCCAACCGTTGAGCAGCCACCCGACTCATATATTGATGCCGCGTTCGTCCCCACACGGCGATCGCTTCTGGTTCAGGATGCAATAACGTCCCGTCAAGATCGACGGCGAGAATAAGCTTTGAATGATTCATTTTGATTTAAACGAACAGGCGACTTGAGTTTGATAATGCTCTAACTGTTGAGCGTGATAAACAACCTTAACCGATCGCAGTTCTGCTAAGGCTAAGACTAATGCATAGTGTTCTAAAGCATAGCTCTCACTATTCAAAAAGTAGATTATTTCGGGATCTGCATTAATTAAAGCTCGACAAACCTCGTTACTATGAACTCTAAGAGGAGTTGATTTCTCAATTATAGATGGACGAGACAACGGATCTAATCGATCGATCGGACAAGCATTTTGCCAAGCTGTAATTAAGTCTGGACGGGTGTAAGTAGATGGCAACAAATAGGCCGAAAAACACGTCCGATCATCGGTGTAGAAAGTTCTTGAAAACCCTAGCGTCGTGAGTCCCGTAAAGCAAGCACTCGGACACAGCACATCATCAAAGCTCCCCGAAAAAGTTGCCACTCCCCACGGATCAATCAACACGGCCAAGGGTCCAGCATTCAGTCTAGCCAGTTCCCGTGCAACGCCTCCGCGTCCAGTCCATCCATCCACAAACACCATTTTTCGACCTGGATAATTCGATCGAATCTTTGCCAGTGCAACCTGATCAATTCCCAATCCGCTAAACAATGAAATTGACACCGCAACCGATCCCGGCAACAACCGACAGAGCCAATCTGCAATAGGAACGCCAGCCCTCAAAATCGCCACAAACAGAAGTTGATTCGGATCACTCTCCCACTGAGCAACAGCACCCGCCAACCGAGCACCCGCAATTTGAACGATCGGGTGAACTAAATGAGTATGAACCTGCTGCCAAAACGAATCTGGCAAGTTTGGCTCCGGAGAGGGACAGCCCCAAAACGTAACATTACCGTCGTAAGCGAGGTCCAACGGACGAAATCGATCGCGGTCATTAAAGGGATCTACTTCCTCCAAAAATCGAGCATACACAGGTTGCTGCCACAGATTAGGTCTCCCTATATTTTGAACTAATTTCATGCACGTTACTCCTACCTAGACAACAATACCAACTCTTGTGCTTTAATCCCTATCTTTAGAAGAGACTCTTTCACACTTTTTTCAACCATTCGATCGATCGGATCACTCAAAATATAAACTGGATCTTTTAAATTTTCATAGTTATACAAATAATAATTTTCACCCATTTCCAGACAGCTAGATATAGCGCTATTATCAATTTTCCAAGGACTTAACGTAATCTGTTGAAAGGAAAGAAGAGGGTGATTTTGGATCAGTCCTAGCGCAATATCAACGGCTTCACCAATCACGAGCAGACACCCTTTATTGACATCGTAATCGAATGGACGATCGCTCATATCTATACTTAAAGTAGATTGAGATTTTAGTGCAGGTCTCAGGTTAGGAAACAACCAATCACTGGCGATCGAACTTACAGAAGATTCATCTTCTTCAAAAGCCAAGGGAATCTGTTGGTAGTCCAGCAAATCAGGTTGAGAGTCCTTAAAAATTTGGAGTGCAGCTTCAGTCAGACATCGAATGTCATGATAGGCAAGTGCAAGATTAAAGCGTGCTATTTCGAGTGGAGTTCGACTGTCTGCGAGGGTAAATACCCGAATTTTTCGGACCTTAAGAATATCGCAAAGCTTCACAGCCACCTGAAATAGTGTTTTCCCCGTCGTAATTTCATCCTCAACAAACCAAATTTCCGTGATGGCGCAATCAGGCAGCGGCAACACATGATGGGGTCCATGGGAATGACTTTCTACAAATTTCATCCCAGCCCCACGTCTACGGGTTGAGCAGATCCAGTGAGCATCTATTTCATGCGCTAGTGCAATCTGATGCATGAGAGACGAGAGTACAATTCCAGATTCAGCCAGTCCAACAATTAACGGGGTCTTCGAGACAGGGGTTTTAGTCAACGATCGAATTAACAGACTCTCTAGTTTCTGCGTGCAGGCTTGAATATCTTGCCGACCAATCGCCCCTAGTTTCCCGAGCCACGTAAACGTAACTGCACTCGATCGCTTAGGATTATTTTTACGCTGAAGATGATGGATTCCAATATCCGAAGTCATGGCGTGCCAGTCAAAAATTTGACAAATTTAAGATGCGTTATCCTAACATTGAAATTTAGAGTAGCCCACAAAAAAGAGTAAGACGGTTCGATCGTCCTACTCTTCTGTCATCCAGTCGCTAGAGCGACCTTGCGCAACTAACTCGCGATCGCTGGGATAATGTCCTCTTTGACGATCGCAGACTCATCGGGCTGAAGCGACGTCTTCGTAATAATTCGCGCGCCTCTATTCGTTGTGAAATAGTTCCAAGCCCACTGAACCATCACCACCAACTTGCTATCAAACTGAATCAAGAAGTAGATGTGAACGACAATCCAGGCCAACCAAGCAAAGAAACCAGAGAACTTAATGAAGCCCAAGTCTGCTACGGCCTCATTGTCTCCAATCACTGCCACACTGCCAAGATCAAGATACTTAAACGGTCGATCGAGCGTCTCACCTTGGGATTGCTTCACCAACAAATCCGCCATGTAATCGCCCTGCTGCATCGCCACCCCGGCCACCCCCGGCAATGGCTTATCTCCCTGGTGAGAAAAATTGGACAAATCGCCAATTACAAAAATCCCAGGATGATTCGGCACGCTCAAATCCGACTCCACCATCACCCGGCCCACCCGATCGAGCGTCGCACCCACGCGCGTTTCCAGCACCTTTCCAAGTTCGGACGCCTTCACACCCGCCGCCCAAAGGATCGTCTTCGCGCCAACATCGTGACTCACCTCATCGCGCAAGAACGTGACCTGACCCGCCGTAATATTTGTTACCCGCGTTTTCAAGCTCACCGTCACCCCCAACCGCTCCAACCCCGCTTGAGCCTTCACCGATAGCTCTGGCGGATAGGGCGGTAACACGCGATCGAGACCTTCGAGCAGCAGGACCTGAGCCTCCGACGGATTAATCGACGCAAAATCATCCTTCAACGTTTTGAATGCCACCTCAGCGATCGCCCCCGCCAGCTCCACACCTGCCGGACCCGCACCAATCACCATGAAGGTCAGCCAAGCCTTTCGAGCCTCCGGATTAGATTCCCGTTCAGCCGCCTCAAAGGCCGAAAAAATTCGACGGCGGATTTCCACCGCATCTTCAATAGTCTTTAGCCCCGGAGCCGCATCCTTCCATTGGTCATTACCGAAGTAATGGTGGCTAGCCCCAGTGGCGACGATCAGCTTGTCGTAGGAGACATCCTGACTCAACAATTTCACGGTCTTCGTCACCGGATCAATATCGACCGCCTCATCCATCAAGACACGCACATTTTTATGCTTACTGACGATCGATCGCAAGGGTGCAGAAATATGAGCTGGCGATAGCGCACCCGTCGCAACCTGATAGAGCAAGGGCTGAAACAAGTGAAAATTACGCTTATCAATCAACGTCACATCCACATCCTTGCTGCCAAGAGCCTTAGCGGCATACAACCCGCCAAACCCACCCCCAATAATCACCACATGCTGCCGCGCTAACTTCTCTGTCATATTTGACCCCCTGCCTAGGATTTTATTGAAATTATCTGAGCTAAAACGATTTGGAGATGCCTAATCATTCGATCATTAGTGTTACCCATTCTAGATATTTTGTAGAGAGTCACACCTATTGATGCAGCGAACTTTCGTACTTACCCCTTCGATCGAGACTTTATATGAAAATCCGGTAAATTTGCTGAGATTCTACCCCAAGACAGACCCCCCACAGAGCGAGACTCCCAAATTCCAACTTCTCACTTCCAAATTCACTCCTCATCCCAATCCTCCATCTTCCCCTTCATCACCTGCACCGACTGTTGTTGGTGACGGCGGGATTCGGCCCGGTACTTCGACTTCAGTTTTGGCTCATAGGTCACTTCACCGTTCGCCTGCGACTTCTGCTTCAAGGCCGTCTCTCCATGACTTTGATTCGCGAGCTGCGCACTCCAAGTCTTTGCCTCTTCCACAAACAATCGGTACAAATCATAGCGTTCCCAAGTGCCCCGAACCGCGCAGTGAGGTTCATCCAAGTGAAAACAGTTGCTAAACTGACACCCTTTTTTCGCCTGCCGCGATCGAACCTCCGGAAAAAATCGCATCAGTTCCTGTGGAGTAGAGGTCAAATCCGGCTGATTAAACCCCGGCGTATCGGCCAGCAATCCGCCTTCCGGCAACTCAAACAGTTCCACATGACGGGTGGTATGCCGTCCCCGCTCTAGCTTTCCTGACACTTCAGACGTCCGCAAATCCACCGCTGGAATCAGCACATTAATCAAACTCGACTTTCCCACGCCCGACGGACCCGACACCACCGTAACCCGATCGGCCAGCCGCTTGGCGACATCCTGAATCCCGAGCGACGTATAAACACTGATGAAAACAGGATCGTAGCCCCAAGCCTGCAATCGATCGCGCCATGCCTCCCGGTGAGGCGTGGGGATCAAGTCACTTTTACTCAAACATAGACAAACTTCTATGCCCGTTGATTCGGCCTTGACCAAGAATCGACTCAACTGCGTAATGTCCAGCGCAGGCTTAGCCAAAGCAAACACTAGCAAAATCTGGTCTGCATTCGCCACCGGAGGCCGATCGAGTTCAGATACCCGCGTCAAGACCTGAAAAATAGCACCGCGCCGACTGTCCCAATCCGGTTCTTCCACCCAAACCCGATCGCCCACCATGACGCGCTGACCAATTTTTTTAAGGCGCGATCGACGGGTACACAGTAAGGGCGGCAAGTCACCCGTCCCCACCTCCGCACCAAACCTCACCCAGTAATAATTAGCCTGGACCGCAACAACAATGCCCTCTAAGGGGGTTACCACAGGCGGCGTCACGGACAGCGAACCGAGAGTGCAAAAAAGCTCCCTCGATCGTCCAAGTTTTCGATGCCGTATCCTTCCATCCGCAGGCTATCCGGAACTTGCTCAATCGGTTCACCCGCGTCGAGCAACACTTCAAGAAGCTGTCCGGAAGCCATTTGATCGAGTTTCAACTTCGTTCGCACAAAGTTAATCGGGCAAGGTGTCCCGCGTAGATCAAGAGACGCATCGGCTGGATGGGTTGGATTAAGCGTTGACATGATGTGTGACCAGACTTAGATTGCCAAACTTATGATTGCCAGACTTAATTACCGAAGATCTTACCAAACAACCCTTCCACTGGGCCTTTGCCGACTCGATCGCCTCGGAGCTTGGCCAGTTTTTCCAAGAGTTCGCGCTCGTCAGACCCCACTTTTTTCGGAATCTCCACCGAAACCAGCAGCAAATGATTGCCGCGACTCACCGGGTTGCCCAGACGAGGAACGCCCTTCCCTTCTAGCGTCACCACCGTCCCTGGCTGAATCCCAGCCGGAACATCAACCATCTCATCGCCATCAACGGTCTTGACTTCTAGATGCGCCCCCAAAATAGCTTGGAGGTAGCTAATTTTCAACTCCGACAAGATGTTAATCCCATCGCGCTTGAAATTGGCATCCTCATTCACAAACAAATAGACGTACAGATCCCCAGGTGGTCCCGCGCGCATCCCTGCATCCCCTTCACCCGACACCCGCAGCCGGGTGCCATTGTCCACACCCGCTGGCACCGTAATCTTCAGCTTCTTGCTCTTCTGAACTTGACCGCTACCGGAACAAATCTCACATTTATCTTCAATCACTTGCCCCGTCCCCGTACAGGTCGGGCAAACCGAAACTTGCGTAAAGCTACCAAAGGGCGTTCGCGTCGCTCGTCGCACTTGCCCAGAACCTGAACAAGTCGGACAGGTACGAGGTCGGGTTCCAGACTTTGCACCCGACCCCGTACAGCCCCCACAGGTTTCCAGATGACTAATCGAAATCTCCCGCTCTTTCCCAAAGACGGCATCTTGAAAGTCCACCTTCAGGTCTAGCCGCAAATCATCGCCCCGAGTCGGACCACCACGACGACGGGTCTGCTGCTGTTGCTGACCGCCTGCAAACCCCCCAAAGAAGCTCTCAAAAATGTCCGAGAAGCCACCCATGTCACCCATGTCAGGCGCATAGCCACCGCCGCCACCGCCCAGCCCTGCTTCACCAAACTGGTCGTAGCGAGCACGGGTTTCTGGCTCAGATAGGACTTCGTAAGCCCGATTAATTTCCTTGAAAGTCTCCTCCGCACCCGGATCCTTATTCACATCAGGGTGGAATTTCCGCGCCATCCGATGAAAGGCTTTTTTAACATCGTCTTTGTCTGAGTTCCGGGAAACACCAAGGGTTTCGTAATAATCACGCGCCATAGTTCGGAGTACTGTCTAGGGGAGCAGTTGGGGGAGCATTACCAGGGTATCGAATCAAGAATGCCCAATGGAATGCGTAAGGGGGAGGGAAAACCGACCCATGTCTACCAGATTCCATCGAGCATACGCTAAGACAGCGCCACAGGACGTGTCTAAATGACAGACAACTCGATCGCTAACATAGGTTTAGTCGATCGCCTCATAATCAGCCGTAATCGTGGCATCTTGATCGAACTCTATATCGTCCTCAAACGGATTAGCAAAGGGATTGGTATCAACGCGGATGGTTTCATCCTGAGACCCCTTGGCCAAATCGTCTAAGGCGATCGCAAAGGGATCACTCACATCTGGCGCAGCTTGACGAGGCGTGGAAGCCACTGGAGCCGCCGCTGGAGCTGGGGGAGCACTTGGAGCCGATGGGACTGATGGGTTAGAAGAGATGCCAGACGACGTGCTACCTGAGAAAGTGCTGCCCGAGAAGGTGCCACCCGAGGTAGTCCCAGAGTTCTGGTAAACCGCTGACCCGAAGGCATAGAGCACCTGTTGAGTCGCTTCGAGATAGCTCTTGAAGGACTCTAGGGGAATCTCTGAGTCAGAGATAGCCGCCTTCAGTGCAGCTACCTTAGCAGCGGCGTCAAGCTTCAGATCTTCATTGATCAGCTCTCCATTGTCACGGAGGGTGGATTCGTAGGAGTAGAACAGGCTTTCGGCACTGTTTTTGAGATCCACCAGTTCCTTTCGCTGAGAATCTTCATCGGTATAAAGTTCAGCCTCTTTCCGCATCCGATCGACTTCGTTTTGGCTCAGACCGCCGCTGTTCGTAATCTCGACGCTCTGCTCACGTCCAGTCCCCTTATCCCGAGCCGAGACTTTAAGAATACCATTGGCATCGATTTCAAAGCTCACCTCGATTTGAGGTACCCCACGCGGCGCAGGAGGAATCCCAGAGAGTTGGAACTTCCCGAGACTTTTGTTATCCCGAGCCATCGCCCGTTCCCCTTGGAGCGGATGAATTTCCACCGAGGTTTGACCATCGGTGGCAGTGGAGAAGGTTTGAGTCCGGCTGCTAGGAATGGTGGTGTTGCGCTCAATGATTTTGGTGAAGACTTCGCCCAAGGTTTCGATGCCCAGAGAGAGCGGCGTCACGTCAAGCAGCAAGACATCCTTCACTTCACCGCCTAACACCCCAGCCTGAATTGCCGCGCCTAGGGCCACCGCTTCATCCGGATTCACCGATCGATCGGCGGATTTCCCGTTACAGAATTTTTTCAGCGCCTCTTGGACCGCCGGAATCCGGGTAGAGCCGCCCACTAGAATAATTTTATCCAGACCCTCGACGGTCATTCCGGCATCTTTGAGGGCCATCGCCATGGGATCCAACGTGCCCTGAACCAACGTCGCCACCAGTTCCTCAAACTTCGCCCGAGTCAAATCCACTTCTAAGTGCTTTGGACCCGACGCATCGGCGGTGATAAACGGGAGATTAATAGACGTACTCGTTGTCCCAGACAGCTCAATCTTGGCGCGTTCTGCGGCTTCCCGGAGACGTTGGAGGGCCATCTTATCGATCGACAGGTCGAGACCCTCCTGCTGCTTGAACGTGTCCGTTAGCCAACGCACCACGACGGCATCAAAGTCATCCCCACCCAAATGGTTGTTGCCCGACGTGGCTTTAACTTCAAAGACCCCATCGCCCAACTGCAAAATCGAGACATCAAACGTCCCGCCGCCCAAGTCAAAGACCAACACAATCTGATCGAGATCCTGCTTGTCCATGCCGTAGGCCAAAGCCGCCGCCGTGGGTTCGTTAATGATTCGGAGGACTTCTAAGCCTGCGATCGTCCCTGCATCTTTCGTCGCCTGACGCTGGGCATCACTGAAGTAAGCCGGAACGGTAATCACGGCTTGGGTCACTTCCTCGCCCAGATAGTTCTCAGCATCCTGCTTCAGCTTCTGCAACACCATGGCAGAGACTTCTTGAGGCGTGTAGTTCTTGCCGCGAATCGCAACGTCCACCGTGCCATCTTTGCCGTTTACGCAAGTGTAGGGAGACCGGGAGCGCTCTTCTTCGGTGTCATCCCATCGCCGACCGATGAAACGCTTGATGCTGAAGACCGTATTTTCGGCATTGGTCACGGCTTGGCGCTTGGCCAACTGACCGACGAGGCGATCGCCCGCTTTGCCAAATCCCACAATGCTCGGAGTCGTTCGTCCGCCTTCAGAGTTGGCAATCACCGTCGGCTGCCCGCCCTCTAGAACCGCAACACAACTGTTGGTGGTTCCCAAATCGATTCCAATAACTTTTCCCATAACAAATTTGAGGTAGGTAGGCGCAAGGCCGAGGTGAATAGCTGGACTGAGCCGTATCTGGATGGATCGATGACAAAGTTTATAACGAGAGGCCACGAAGGATCGCAATCCCCCATAAAAACAATATTCCTCAAAACTTTGCAAATCCCAACAGGGTCAACAGAAATAATTTTAGAACGAGTCTAGATCCTGATGAACAGACCTAAATCCAGAAGCATAGGTTTGGCCGATTCATCAGGATTTTAGCTGTATTTGGAGATACATTGACGGGCAGAGTTTCAACCAAACGCTATCCTTCTGTCGAGGAACCTTCTTCCGGGGCTGCGGCAACTTTCACCCGAGCATGACGAATTACCCGATCGCCCATCATGTAGCCCCGAATGAGTTCCTGCATCACGGTGCCTTCTGGATGATCCGCCGTTGGTTCACTCATCAGCGCCTCATGGAGGTTGGGATCAAACTCCTTCCCTTCAGAGCGCATGGGCGAGACGCCAATTTTTTTAAGCTGGGCCACCATGTCTTTGTAGACGCCTTGGTAGCTGTTTTGAATCACCGTCTCACCCTCTGTTTGGGGCTTAACGAACGATCGTGCTCGCTCAAAGTTATCAACCACTGACAATAAACCCGTCACCGTGGAAATCTTGACTTGAGCTTCGATATTTTCTTTCTCTTGCTGGGTCCGACGACGGAAATTTTCAAAATCAGCGGCGAGCCGAAGATATTGATTTTTGTACTCCTCAGCCTCTGTTTTCAAGACTTCGCATTCGCGATCCTTGACCGCATAGGTCGATCGCAACTCCATGAAAGCCGCTTCGTAGTCCGTGTCATCGGCGGTATCCAATGACGCCTGGGATGAGTCTGTATCAACGACTGCATTGACCACAACAGCCTCTTGAGACCCAAACGGAGCCGCTAGCCGATCGCCGTCTTCATCGGAGATATCCAGCAGTTCCTCAACCGTTTCAACTTGATTTTCTTCACCCATCATGCACATTTCCCTCACTTATGAAACCGTTCACGCGTCTGTATATTGTGCCCGATCGAGGCAGAGGTTGGAAAACCTTTCTATGACAAATTAGGATCTTATTAAGATTTTGGGGCAATATCTTAATAAGAAAGCCGCACCTGTTCCCACCCATTCGACCCCATCAACTATGACGAACACCCCCTCGCAGCGACGCGCACTCATTGTCCAGAACGGCTTTTCACCGTTTGGGAACAAGCTAATTCAATCCGGCTACGCCAATCAAGAGCAAATCCAAAAGGCGCTCATGGATAGCCGTCGCTCAGGGAAACCTCTGACCGAGGCGATCGAACTCATCACTGGACAGCAGCTTTCACCCGACTTGCTGCGCCAGTATAAGAAGCAGCAACTCTTTGAGCTTAAGATTCTTTACGGGGTCGAATCCCTTGATCCGGAAGTCAACCAAATTGCCAACACCCAAATTGGTCAACTCATTGACGCCCTCATTCCCATCGACGTCTGCCGCCGCTACCAACTTGTCCCCCTCTCTCAAACCGACAACCATCTCCTCGTGGCGATGGTCTACCCAGACAACCTCGACGCCCAAGATGACCTCAACCGCATTCTCCGCGCCAAGGGCTTAACCCTCCAACGCCTTGTCATCACCAACGAAGACTACAACCGCCTCATCTCCCAGTACCTCGACGAACGGGTTCAAAAAGACCAGCAGGCCGAACAGCAAGCCCGTGTGGACGTGAAAGCGGAACTCGAAGGACTCGAAGACTACGCCGAACTTCAAGAGGGCAGTGCCGAAAACGTCGATCTCGATTCCGTAGGAGATGCCGACGCAGCACCGATCGTCGCCCTTGTCAACAAGATTCTAATCAAAGCGCTCCAGACTGGGGTTTCTGACATCCACGTCGAACCTCAAGAAGAATATCTTCGGATCCGATTTCGTAAAGATGGAGTGCTTCAAGAAGCCTTTGAGCATCTACCGAAGAAAATCATTCCTTCCGTCACCGCCCGTTTTAAGATCATTTCCGAACTCGACATTGCCGAACGCCGCGCCCCTCAAGATGGCCGGATTCGCCGCGTCTTCGAGGGCCGCAAAATCGACTTCCGGGTCAGTACGTTGCCCAGTAAGCACGGTGAAAAAGTTGTGCTGCGGATTTTGGATAACTCCGTAACTCAGCTCGGTCTCGACAAACTGATTCAAGACCAGGCATCCCTGGAAATGGTTCAGGAAATGGTGCGTCGGCCCTTTGGTCTCATCCTCGTCACGGGTCCTACGGGATCTGGGAAAACCACCACGCTCTACTCCGCCCTCGCCGAACGAAACGAACCCGGCGTCAACATCAGTACGGCAGAGGATCCGATCGAGTACAGTCTCCCCGGTCTGACCCAAGTTCAAGTCATCCGCGAGAAAGGCATGGACTTTGCCGCCATCCTTCGCGCCTTCCTTCGTCAAGATCCCGATGTCATCTTGATCGGAGAAACCCGTGACCGAGAAACAGCCAAGACCGCTATTGAAGCTGCACTGACGGGGCACCTAGTTCTAACCACCCTGCACACCAATGATGCCGCCGGAGCGATCGCACGACTTGATGAAATGGGGGTGGAACCCTTCATGGTTTCGGGCGCACTCATCGGCGTAGTCGCCCAGCGTCTGGTCCGTCGAGTCTGCGACGAATGCTGCGTCTCCTACAACCCCAGCCCTGAGGAACTCGCACGCTTTGGACTCACAACCTCCCGCGACACCCAGCTCACCCTTTACAAAGCCAACTCTCTCACCCCCCAAGGAATCCAGAGCGCCCGCAGTCAGGGGAATCTCTGCCAGAAATGTGGCGGAGTGGGCTACAAAGGACGCTGCGGAGTCTATGAAGTTATGCGGGTCAATGAACGACTCCAAGTCCTCATCAACGAAGGGACCCCGAGCGACCAGCTCAAGGAAGCCGCCGTGGAAGAAGGAATGCAAACCCTGCTAGCCTACAGCCTCAACCTGGTCCGTCAAGGTCTGACCACTTTAGAAGAAGTCGAACGAGTCACCTTTACCGACACGGGCGTAGAATCTGAGATGCGCGCAAAACGTAAAAGCGTGCTGTCTTGCCGAACTTGCAACGCAGAATTGAAGCAAGAATGGCTAGAGTGCCCGTACTGCCTCACTTCCCGATTCCAGGACTAGTCGTTCAATCCTAAAAATTTTTACATCCCCAACATCCAAACAGGAGACTAAAACCATGGAACTGATGATCGAAGACTTGATGGAACAGCTCATTGAAATGGGTGGATCCGACCTTCACCTCACTGCCGGACTTCCCCCCTATTTCCGCATTAGTGGGCACCTTCAGCCCATTAGCGATCAAATTCTTAGCTCTGAAGAATGCCAACGCCTCATCTTCAGTATGCTGAACAACACCCAGCGTAAAAACCTGGAGCAAAACTGGGAACTGGATTGCTCCTATGGGGTCCGAGGTCTAGCTCGGTTCCGTGTCAATGTCTACAAAGATAGAGGCACCTACGCCGCTTGTTTGCGCGCACTCAGTTCCAAAATCCCCAACTTTGACAAGCTCGGACTGCCCGATGTCGTGCGAGAAATGTCGGAGAAACCTAGAGGATTAATTCTTGTAACGGGTCCAACGGGATCCGGCAAGACCACCACCCTAGCGGCCATGATCGATTTGATCAACCGGACCCGCGCCGAGCACATCCTTACCGTCGAAGATCCGATCGAATTTGTCTACGAACCTATCAAGAGCTTGATTCACCAACGTCAACTCGGCGAGGATACCAAGAGCTTTGAAAACGCCTTGAAAGCCGCACTCCGGGAAGATCCAGATATCATTCTGGTGGGAGAAATGCGGGATTTGGAAACCGTTTCTCTCGCCATCAGTGCCGCCGAAACGGGTCACTTAGTCTTCGGCACCCTGCACACCAGCTCCGCCTCTCAAACGGTCGATCGGATGATCGATGTCTTCCCCGCCGAGCGCCAAACCCAAATTCGCGTTCAGCTCTCCAACTCTCTCGTCGCGGTCTTCAGCCAAACCCTAGTGCCGAAGAAAAATGTCAAACCGGGCGAATTTGGTCGGATCATGGCCCAGGAAATCATGATTATCACTCCAGCTATTTCCAACCTCATCCGAGAAGGAAAAACGGCGCAGATTTACTCAGCGATCCAAACAGGCGGAAAACTGGGAATGCAAACCCTCGAAAAAGTCCTCTCTGACCAATACAAACAAGGCTTAATAACCTTCGAGGCGGCCATGTCCAAGACCTCCCGGCCCGATGAACTCCAGCGTCTGATCGGAGGAACCCCTGCCAACGCTGGGCGATAACGCCCTGATGATGACTTAGACGATCGTCTGAATCTCGTCTAAACCCCTGAGATCTGTTTCAATCCAAACGATTGAGCCTAGAATCAACATCGAGCCACCGTTCCATGACTCCATAGGACCTAGACCCATGCCAACCTTCGTCGCCCAAGTGCGAGATTCCCGTGGAAACACGGTTAAACAAAAAATTGCTGCGTCCAACCTCGCTGAGGCCCGATCGACCCTAAGAGATCAAGGACTCTTCGTCCAAGACATCAAGCAAAACGCGGGGATGGGCAGCCTGGATTTCAAGAAGATTCAGACCTCAATGGTCAGCGTAACCATTAAGGACAAAGCCGTCTTCTCTAGGCAATTTGCGGCGCTCGTGAGTGCCGGGGTGGCCATGGTGCGCGGGTTGGGCGTCCTCTCGGAACAATGTACCAACCCCAAGCTCAAAGTCGCCTTGACCGCCGTCAGCTCCGACATTCAAGAAGGGGTCAGCTTGTCCGACGCCATGCGGAAGCACCCGGAATGCTTTGACGACCTTTATGTCAGTATGGTCCAAGCCGGGGAAGTGGGCGGTGTACTAGATGAGGTTCTCGGACGGCTTGCGAAGCTGCTAGAAGATACCGCACGCCTGCAAAACCAAATCAAATCAGCCTTGGCCTATCCCGTGGTGGTCGGCAGTTTGGCGACAATTATCTTTTTGGCGATGACCATTTTCATTATTCCGGTGTTCGCCGGGATTTTTAAGGAAATTGGGGGCGATCTGCCAGCCTTCACTCAAGCTATGCTCGACATCAGTGAATTTCTTCGCAGCCCGAAAGTTCTAGTCCTAGTCATTCTGGTTCCGATCGTCGTTTTTTCCTACAAGCGCTACTACAGCACCCGCGTCGGTCGCGAAACGATGGATCGCTTCTTCTTAAAAATGCCGCTGTTTGGAGATTTGATCCAGAAATCAGCCACCGCACGATTCTGCCGGACCTTCGGAGCGCTCACTCGATCGGGCGTCCCCATTCTGACCTGTCTAGAAATTGTTCGGGACACCGCCGGAAACCAAATCATCGCCAACGCCGTTGATGAAGCGCGCCGCGAGATTCAAACTGGCGGCATGATTAGTATTGCGCTCCAGAAAGAACAAGTCTTCCCGATCATGGCCATTCAAATGATCAGCATCGGTGAAGAAACCGGAGAAATCGACGCAATGCTCATGAAAGTGGCTGATTTCTATGAGGATGAAGTGGAACAGGCCGTCAAAGCCCTAACCAGCATCATGGAACCCATCATGATTCTCTTTCTAGGCGGAATGGTCGGATCAATCTTGCTCGCTATGTATCTCCCCATGTTCAAAGTCTTCGAGAAACTCGGCTAAACTATGACGATTGAGAAAATAGATTATGAGGAGTTGCTGGCGACCTACAGCTTAACGACTGAAGCGATCGCCCTCCTCCAACAGCATCGACCCTACCTCGAATTGATGCCCAGTATGCGACGGCCTGAAGATAGCCTCATCACCGTCCCTCTGCCCATTGTTCGGGTCCGTAAGCTCCAGGCTAATTCCAACTCCAGCGGGTTTGGAAACATCTACAGCTCTGAGCCGATGCAACTTCCCTGTGAGGTTGCTTTTCTGATGTGTGACCCTGAATGGAAAGTCAAAACAGGGCGCGAGATTTTCGTCTTTATCCATCGGCCTGGAGAAGATTTATCTGAGATTTTAGGCCGATGGAGACAAACTCAAGTCATCCTGGGCAAAGAGTATGAATGGATTTTTCCGCTGCGTCATCAGCATCTCTTGACCGAAGGCGCAGACAAAATCTACCCCTTATTTGTATTGTCCCAAGACTCACCCGATCGAATTCGTCGGGGTCTCAAAGGCGCACATCTTCCCTGCATTACCCAACAGGTTCTCTCAAAAGAAGGCGTCGTAGAAGACCTATTTCCACAGCATTGTTCAGATATATTTTTAAATCCATCTTCAGATTCAACAGCATCGATCGAATCCCCGGACTTGTAACGCAACTCTACTTACAACTTCTTCAACTTAAGTTTCAACCGACGCCGTTTCGACGCCATCATACTCGGGTCAACCGGAAGTCCGATCGGTTGGATGACCTGATATTTACGCTCTTCTTCCAAATCTTTGAGTGACTGATACTTGACCCAATGAATGCAATCCACTGGGCAGGTGTCGATCGCTTCTTGAACCAATTCAACCGAATCACCATCTTGGCGAATCACCCGAGACCTGCCGTAATCCGGCTCAATGTAAAAAGTATTGCGGGCGACGTGAGCACAGTTCAAACAGCCAATGCAGGTCGTTTCGTCTACATAGACCCCTTGCTGCTCAAAGACGCCGCCGAGTTCAGGTTCAAAGCCCGATCGCCCATCCTCACACTCAACTAGTCCCAGCGACAGCTCCGGCTCGAACCCTGAACGGACCGGAAGAGGCGTTGCATCATTGGATGGCATTGCAGTCGAAGAAGGGCGATCGTCTGTCATAATCTTAAGCGCTCCAGCGTTGTAGAACCAAGCGAATTGTACCGTCCTGCCGCTCCTGCTGTTCAGCAACTGCGAAGCCCTGCTGCGCCCCTTCACTTAAAATGGTGTTGTAGGCGTAGCGCTGGGTCACCTGCTTGACAAAACGATCGACCGAGCTATTTTGCTGCCAGAACTGGAGGTCCGTCACTAGCTCATAAGAAACGCCATTCCAAGAAAATCCAATGTCATAGCCATTGTGCTGCTCGATCGCCACGTCAGCCGTCTGGGTCAACCCCTGATAGCCCCGAACCTGGCAAGGCCCCGACTTCCAATCCATTCCGAGATCGCTCAGCGCCGACTTCAAGAGCGGTAGGTTCCGAATCTGAGTTTTAATTTGGCTAAAGTGAGACATATGTTAGGACTCATAGGTTAAGTGAACAAACAATCAAGCGGTCAATTGAGCAGGTGAACATCTAATCAGATAATTTTCCAACTGGATGAGAATCAAATCTACCCGTCACCAAAGGCACCATCTTTGGCCATATTGGCGACAGACGTGTCAGATTTAATCGTTTGAGTGAAATACTCAGAGGTAGACTGCTGTTGCTGAACAATCCCTAGCTGAGCCTCGATCGCTGCCGTAACCTCTGCGCAGGAAGCCCCCATAATTCCAGTCACTTTTTCCTGAACTCGACCATCTGGATAAATGATAAATTCAAGCGTTTCCATAGCGTTACTCAGACTAGTGTTAAGGGGTGGGCTTCTAACTGACACTTTTCACAGGCAGACTCTAACTATAGAATCAGCGATAAAACTTAGTGTCGCGTAACTTCACTATGCAGTCAAGTAGTGCAGTCAAGGGGAACCCTGAGCAGACTCAAAATACCGCTGACAGAATCTGATGGAATTTTACGATCGCTATCCATGCTGATGAGGGGTCACGCCCCATTGGAAGAAGCTCGAACAATAGGTTACAAAAGGTACATGATCATTCTAATTGTACTTAGAATACCAGTTCACCTCCTCCCTTCTGACACCTCTAACTTTTGGCGATTGTGATGACTTCTTCACTTCCAGTCACAACTTTATTACGACGACGCTACTTGATCCAGCAGGTGCTTGGACAGGGTGGATTTGCGCGGACTTACTTGGCGATGGACCAAGAGCGTTTCCAGGAACCTTGCGTCATTAAAGAATTTGTAGTCTCTTACCAAGATGATGCCCTAATCCGGAAAGCGAAGGGATTATTTAAACGCGAATCCAGTATCCTCCATCAAGTCAAACATCCCCAAATTCCCCGCTTCTGGGCGGCTTTTGAAGAGGACGATCGACTCTTTCTTGTTCAGGATTACGTGAACGGTGACACCTATCGGAAAATCCAGCAGGAGCGCAAGCTAGCGGGCAAAAATTTCACTGAAATCGAAATTATCCATCTTTTGACTCATCTTCTTCCAGTCCTGAGCTACTTACATCAGCGCCAAATTGTTCACCGAGACATTTCTCCTGACAACATTATTCTCAAAGCCTCTAAACCCAATAAAACAGCGATCGAGACGTCCCTAGGACTTCCTATTTTGATCGATTTTGGAGCCGTCAAAGAAGCCACAAGCGGACTCACATTGGTATCTTCTATGACTCGTGTTGGCAAAGTGGGCTATGCTCCCCCCGAACAACTACAAACGGGCAACGTTAAGCCCCACAGCGACCTTTACGCCCTAGCTGTCACCTGTTTGGTGCTCCTCACTGGACGCGAACCTAATGTTTTGATCGACAGTCAAGATTTGAGTTGGCGCTGGGATCCTTACGTCCAACTCAGCGATGCGTTGGCCATTATTTTGCGCAAGATGCTAGCGCTGCATCCCGGCGATCGGTATCTGAGTGCCCATGACGTCTGGGTCGATCTCTTGCCCCTCGCCCACACCCTCCTTCCAGCGGATCAAATGATCTCGGACACCATTTGGGAGGAAGAAGATGAATTAGCCGCAGCGCTTATGGCAACCTACGAGGTAGAGCAGAAAAATGTTGCAAAAGAAAATTTAGCTCAAGAAAAAGTAGGACATAAAAGCATCGCAGGCAAGCCACAGCCTCAAGTTCAAGTGATCAACACCGATCGAAAGACGTCTCAACAAACAGAACTCATGCCAACCATTCAAGAGCGATCGGCCCTCCTTCCCTGGCACAGCCTCTCACCCCTCAAAGCCGTCGCAGTTAGCCTCGTTGCAACCCTAGGTATCGGCGCTTGTATTTTCCGCACGCCAATGCTATTTAGCAGTGCAAATGTCCTTCAACCCGGACTTTCAACCCTCGGACAGGCCGCCCCCGAAGTTACGCCTGACATGACTCCGAACAATGGACAACCCCACGAAATCCGGTTTGGTCTCGGAGAAATGTCAAAGGTCGTACAGGGCAATCTCCAAGGAAACCGGGTTCAGATTCACACCATTCGGGCTTCAAGGGGACAAATCATGACGGCAGTGCTCAATGGATCGGGTGTATTTATGAATCTCGTGCGCGGCGACAACCAAGCCCTAGAGTCCTCGTCCTACCAAACCCGCATCTGGACTGGAACCCTCCCCGCCGATGATGACTATCAAGTCCACGTTTCTGGAAGCGGGTCTTATTCTTTAGAGGTCTCAATCACGCCCCTCAGTCGTCAAATCCCGATCGAGACTCAGCATATTAAGTTTCCTGTTGGAAAATCAGGCACTACGGTCACCGGGACGCTTCAGACCCAGCAGATGAAGCGTTATTTTGTAAACGCTAAGAATAATAAAATGATGATTCTGAGTGACGTCCAGGGAGCAGTAACGGTAAGTATCCTGACGCCCAAAGGCATTCGTATCGGCGGAACGTCTGTTCAGTCCAAGTCTTGGCAAGGGCGCGTGCCGATGGATGGCGACTACGTGCTTGAAGTCACTTCAGCAAAGCAAGCTACGCCGTACGCGCTATCGATCGAAATCTATTAGCTTATTAGTTTGCTAATTTATTAATTTAAGGAATGGTGTAGGCTGTCACCCGATCGATAGACAGAACGACTCTAACTTTATACGAACCCGTGGTGGGAGGCAGCTTGGTCAGGGCGCTGAGGTTAGACATAACGCTGGATGAGTATTTCTGAGCGATTTCACCTACGGGCACAACTGACATAACAGTTCCGTCTGCATTGACCGTCAGAATATATTCCACATCTTTAGATAACGTTTCGGGTGGGTTCCATCGGAGCTTCACTTGGGCCTCAATTTCTCCAAATTGAGTCGATCGATCGATCGGCGGCGAGGGCTCAGCGTCTGCCTTGGCCTCAGTTTTGCGAGCGCTGCTCGAACCGGGTATTGGAGTCACCGGAACACCTTGGGCTATTGAGGCGGCTGGGGCTGAGTTTCTCCTGAGGACAGGAGCAGTATTAGAACCTCCTGCTTGAGGGATGTCTACCGTCGTCCCTTGAGGGGTTGAAGTCGTTTTGGGAACGATGACGCTCTTTGGCTCGGCGGTCCCTGACTCAGAATTTTCTTGGGCTGGATTAGACGTCGGAGCAGGCGGAGTGGGGACCCCTTGGTTCGAGGCGATCGCACCTGCGTCTGGGAGATTAGACGGAACTTGGACGGGGAGATTTCCGGTATTGAGCGGCGGCGGCGAGAAGGAAGGTGTGGGGACGGGCAGGGGAACGGGTGCATTTCGTTGATCGTTACTGCTGGCCGAGGTCGCCACGATCGGCTGCTGATTCGATTTACCAAATTGATTTAGAACGGTTGCCGTTAATCCCACCGACAGCAACGCCCCCGCCGCAATTTTGCCCCATACGGCAGTCGATCGCGTCCAAGCAAAATCACGCCTCAAGGCAGGAAGAGCGATCGTCTCGGCACTATGCTCATCTAGGACAGAGGCGAGATCAGCCAATTGCGTAGACGTTAAAGCGAGATCGGGTCCAGTGGCTTCTGTGGCAAGGGTTCCGAGGGTGAGTGTGTGAGCGAGAAGCCCCTTGGGCTGAAGGATAATGCCTTGAGGAGAGGTTTGCGTATGCTCGGGCAGAAAGACTCCTGTCAGCGACGAGTCCATTGGGTCAGCTTCGGCAAACGTAGGCGATCGAGTCAGAAAGGTCTGTACGTAGTTGGCAACGGCATCAGTCAGGGCTTCTAGTTTCAACCGATCGCCCCGCAACACGACCCACTGATCCTCCCCCATGCGCGGATCATCGAATCTCAGATTAAAGCGTTGGTTTTTGAGCGTAGGCTTCTGGGTCCAGCGGGTCAACACCGACGCATTTGCTGCAATTTCTAAGGTACAAGTGGGCGAAGTGTATTTGCGAACAACTTCACCAGACTGAGGTTGAGGACTCTGAGACGTTTCAGCGTCAGGCGTGGGGGGAAGGGCAATCATGGGGGAAGATTCTAGCTACGCGGACTGGTTATGGAACGAAGTGATTCAGATATTCCAGAGAATAACGCTGATAGTCTAGCGCATGGCGATCGAGATTGAGGTCACCTAGAGGACTAGCCACTCAATAACACCTCAGATTTCCACGTCTCTGGCGAAGAGGCCCCCTAGCCCCCAATTCTGGGGGAACATGAATTTCCGAAGCCCCCAGAATTGGGGGTTGGGGGCCTCTTCGCCAGGGCATTTTTCACGCCAAAGATCTAGGCCGAGCAACGATCAAACAGCAAGGGTCCGATCGAGCAAGGCCGACCACAGCCGACGAGAGCCTTGATTGCTGCTGTAGAACAGAAGATCAATCAACAATTTCAGTCCTAGATGAGTCAGCGTATCGGGCGTGGGCGTTTCTTCTTCGTCCATCCGGTCCTGATAGGTATTTTGAAATTTATCGAGATAGTTGCCCAGAATGGGATCTTGATGAGGCGGACGGTTTTGCTCCGTCAGTTGCTCAAGCAGTGCGATCGCGTGACGAATTTCGGCGTGATGCTCATGAGCCAAATGACAGCTAATCAAGGTCAAGGCCCGTGCTTCCTCGACATCTAGCTTTTTTCGACCATTTTGGCCCTTACGCAGCGGATTGGACTGCCGCAGCCGCCACAGGGAAACCCGATCGGCCACCAGCGATTCCAAGCCTAAGGTCGTTGCCGCTTGCAGCATGGCATCGGAGGTGATGGGTGCAATAGACTCCAAGGCTAAGAGCACGAGATCCAATTGGGTTTTGATATTATCAAGATGCTCATCATCCGGCGTAAGCGTGATGGGAAGCGTCGCGAGGACAGAGTTTTGAGGCCGGGACGTAGCGATCGTGTAGGTCATTAGGCGACTCGCACTTAAGGAAACCAGGGTATTTACAGATGACGAAAATCTGCTCTGGAATGTTTCTTAGACTCATTTCAGGCTGATTTATTTAGAATACTGGACTTTTGAACTCCTCTATAAGATCCCCAAGGTAAAATTGGTCAACCCACTGACTAAGCCATAGGCGATCGTCGCAGAAACGATCGGAACCGTGAGATTGTCTAACCCAAACTTTGAAAAGGCTTCTAGGAGAGCCGATGAAATTCCCACTCCGATCGAAAGGAGCACGACGATTCCCGACATTGGAGTCGTCGCAGACAGCACTAGAGCGCAAACCACCGTACTGACGATCGCCATCGTCACCGAGCCTTCCCAGCTTTTTTTCATGCCCCAGATTTCATACCCATGACGCCCAAACTGTTTGCCAATCAGCCCTGCCATCCCATCGCCCCACGTCATCACCAAAATCCCCAAAACCGCAAACTCCGGACGATCGATGGTCCAAAACCAGCCGCCCAATACGGCAATACTCACCGCATAAAAAAAGGTTCCATAACTTTTTCGTCCCACATTATTAATGCTGGGCAACAACGCAAAACGATAGGACAGCAACGTAACGCCAGCGAAGAACACCCCCGCCCCAACGATCGCCCAAGCGGGAATAGTCATCCACCACGCCAGCAAGATAATATTGCCTGTCCCAATGTGGACGACTTTTCGCACGTACTCAGAACCCCGAGGTGAAATGCGATTCGTCACTGTCGCCGCAATCCCGACCAGCAATAACCACAGCCCCGCGATCGCCAACTTTTCCCACAATGGACCCACAGATCCCAGCCAATCGATAATCATCTCAACGCTCCTAGGTTTAATCCCTATATAAAATTTAGTGGATCGACATCGAGTGTCAAACTGACATTGGATCCGATCGACGATCGCAACTGATCGACCTGGAGTTCCACGATCGTGGAACTCCAGCCTGTGGAAATTGAACGCTTCACCATCACTTGCCAACGATACCGCTGTGCGACTCTCAAAACCGAAGCTTCAGACGGACCCAGGATTTCATGGCCGGGAGCCTTGGTCCTAGCCCACTCTCGAAGCATCGTCGCCACGGTTGTTGCAGCGGTTTGAACGGCGATCGCGTCGGGACTGCTGAGCCGGATTAGGACTAACTGGCCCACGGGCGGATAGCCCAACACCCGTCTAGTTTCCAACTCGCCCTGGGCAAATGCGCCATAATCTTGTCCGACTACCGATGCAATTACCGGATGATCTGGCGTATAAGTTTGCAAAATCACCTGTCCCGGCTCCGACCCACGGCCCGATCGACCTGCCACCTGAAGCAACGTCTGACAAGCCCGTTCCGCCGATCGAAAGTCCTGTAAGTTCAACAACCCGTCCGCCGCCACAATGCCCACCAGCGTCACCTGCGGCAAATCCAAGCCTTTTGTCAACATCTGCGTCCCCACGAGGAGATCCGCCTCGCCTCGCCCAAACTGCTCTAGCAGACTCCGGTGTGCGCCCTTCGTCCGAGTCGTATCGCTGTCAAACCGCAGACTTCGCAACCCTGGAAACTCGCGCTCCAACTCCTGCATCACCCGTTGCGTCCCGCTACCAAACTGTTTGAAATAAGTGGAACTACACACAGGACACACCTTAGGCTGGCGTTGACTATAGCCACAGTAGTGACAGCGCAACAGTTCCGCCGCCGAAGCATGGACCTGGTGATAGGACAACGACACGTCACAGTTTGGACATTCCATCACATAGCCGCAGCTTCGACAGGACACATGAGTACTGTGGCCCCGACGATGAATAAATAAAATTCCCTGCTGGCCCAATTCTTTAAGACTCGTCAACGCATCCCGCAGTGGCTCACTAAAAATCGATCGATTGCCATTGGCAAGTTCCTGACGCATATCGACGACTTGAATCGCAGGATGAGGCCGATCGGACACTCGACGCGGGAGCGCTATATATTGAGCAGACACCTCTTGAGCAGGCCCCTCAGCGCAAGCCTGCCAGGACTCCAATGACGGCGTTGCGCTCCCCAGCAATAACGGACAGGATTCAAGTTGAGATCGCCACTGTGCAACCGTTCGGGCGTGATAACACGGCGAGGGCTGATCTTGCTTAAAGCTTGAATCATGCTCCTCATCTAGAATAATCAAGCCCAAATTACTCAACGGCGCAAAAATGGCCGATCGCGTCCCAATCACCACCTGAGCCTCGCCCGAAAACATCTGTCGCCAGGTGTCATAGCGTTCCCCCTCCGAGAGCGCACTGTGATACACCCGAACACGACGATCGCCAAATCGCGCCCGAAATCGATCGGTCAACTGCGGCGTCAGCCCAATCTCTGGCACCAGCACCAAGGCCGATTTTCCAGTGTCTAGCAGCGGCGCGATCGCCTGTAAATACACTTCAGTTTTCCCGGATCCCGTTACTCCATGAAGCAAGATTTGAACAGATTTCCCCCGGACTTTCTGGATGTGATCTAATGCTTGTAATTGGTCAGGCGTCAGGATTTTAGGCCGATCGGATGGCACCGAATGCACCTCTTGACGAAGAATCTCGCGCATCTGAATCGTCACGTAGCCCTTCTTCTCCAAGGTTTTCAACACCGCCTGTCCCGTTTTTGCCACCTGAAGCAGTTCACTCACCCACGCCTCACCGCCCATCCGCCGCAGCGCATCTACAATCTCTCGATGCCGATCGCTGCCGTCTGTTTCCACTTCAGCAACCCAAGTCACCGATCGTTGTTGCTTGGGCCTCACGGTTTCGGGCGGTTGCAAGTAGCTTTCGACTAACCCTAACTTCGTCAATTCCTGCACCGCAGCATTCACGCCTCGCACTTTTTGCTGCACAAACCGCCAAGAATAGTCACCTGTCTTACTCTCAGACAATAGATCCCACACCTTCTGCGCCGTCGAACTTAACGTAACTGAACTTGGCAATTCTAACTTTAAACTTTGGCGCTTAAGTCGTCGTTGCGATCGGGATAATAACCCAGGTGGCAAAGCAACTCGAACAACCTGCATCAATGATGTTTGATAATAACAAGCGACCTGACTCAATAAATTCCAATAGTTCAATGGGAAGAATCCTGAACAAATCACACCATCCATAAGACGGATTTTAGACAGGTCTACAGCCTTAAAATCTAACTTTAAAGCATCAGTTTCAAGGGAAATTGCGATCGCACCCACCTGCTGCGCACCAAAAGGTACAGATAATATATCGCCTACAACAACCTGCACATCTGCCGGAACCTCGTAGGTATAAAATCCTTGCGCACCCGGACAGTCTACTAAGGCCCGAACCCAACACCTCAAAGCATTTCCCCTTTATTATCTGAATGACGATCGGTATGGCAATGTATCAATTAATCACTCTTCATTTAGACCTATTCCGATCTATTACTAGCCTAAAACTTGGCCTATCAAATATTAAGAAAATAGAGAAAACAAAATTTACCTTGGTTTAAAATGCTAAATAAAATGTAAGTTTAAATTTTACTGAAATAGCCCCGTCTTTATTTCTTAAACTTTAAGTTTCTTCAGGCCTTGCACAAGAATTCAATTCTAAGCCCTATAAGCCTTATAGCTTATAGCTCCCATTTTACTTTTCCTTTAATTAAAATTAGTGCCCTATTTAGTACAGGAAATTTACCCTCATGAACCCAATTAAAGATGTGTCTAGCTTAGCCCTCCTAGATCTCGAACTTGTTTTACTAGAGGAACCCGTAGAATCGCCTGAAGAGTCAATTCGTCTAGGTTATACCAAGAATATCAGTGACGATGCAGTCGGTGCCTTCTTTAAGGATATGGCTCGATACCCATTACTGAAAGCGGCTGAGGAAATTGAACTCGCAAGGCGGATCCGATATTTTAATGACATTGAAACACTTAAGTCTCGACTCTCGGAAGACTACGATCGATCGATTACCCATGAGGATATTGCAAATCACTACGGAATCACTGAAAAACAGCTTAACTACCAGCTTCATCTCAGCCGAGTCGCCAAACGAAATATGGTCCGATCGAACCTGCGCCTCGTCGTTTCGATCGCCAAGCGATATCTGAATCGGGGCGTTCCGTTCCTGGATCTGATCCAGGAAGGTGCATTGGGCCTGCACCGCGCAACAGAGAAGTTTGATCCAGACAAAGGCTATAAGTTTTCTACTTATGCCTACTGGTGGATCAGACAGGGAATTACCCGGACGATCGCGAACGATGCGCGGACCATCAGACTGCCCATTCACGTCGTTGAAAAACTCAATAAGCTAAAACGTGCCCAGCGCGATCTGAGACGAGATCTGGGACGAGTTCCCCAGGAATATGAACTTGCCGCTGCGCTAGAAACTTCAATCGAGCAACTTCGCTATCTTTTACAGGTTCGTCGGCAATCCCTTTCCCTTAATCATCGTGTGGGTACAGGGGAAGATACGGAGCTACTGGATTTGCTAGAAGACCAAACGACGCAATCCCCGGAAGACACGATGAACGAGTCGGTCATGCGCCAAGAAATCTCAGAAATCCTCACAACCGTTTTGACGCAGCGAGAAAAAGATGTAATTTCCTTGCGCTATGGGCTAACGAGCACGAAGCCTTGCACTTTAGAAGAGGTTGGTTGCTTCTTTAATCTTTCCCGTGAGCGAGTCCGTCAGATTCAGAGTAAGGCAATGCGAAAACTCCGGCGTCCCCAAGTTGCAGAGCGTCTCAAGGGTTGGCTGGGTTAAAGGACTCATCCTGGGGTCAACGATCGTATGATGATAGGGAGTCCTCCAACTGGTTATTCTTTACCATGCAAAAAATATGGGTTAATGAGCAGCTTGATCCGAGCGGTCTCCTATACGCTTGTATTGCCTGTGTCAATGAACAGCAAGCTTTGGACTGCCGAGCATCGTTTGAGTCAAACCTGACTCAGGACCAGAAAAAATCGGGCTGGTCTGTTCGGACGTCTCAGATTTCGTCTTGGGATGATGTTCCGGCTGGTGCTCTAAAACTAGACTAAGAACTTAAATCGTCTTATTCCTAATCCACTTCTCCCCCTTGAGGTCATTGTTGCAGTGAGTGTACAAACCCTGATTCCATCTCCTAGTTTCATTAGTACAGAGTCTAGTTCGCCGTTTGACACCGAACGATTTGATGAGTACGTGATGGCGACCTATGGGCGATTTCCGTTGACGCTGGTTCGAGGAGAGGGCTGCCATGTCTGGGACGATCGCAATCAACCCTATTTGGATTTTGTGGCGGGAATTGCGACCTGTACGCTAGGTCATGCGAATCCGGTGATGGTTGAGGCGGCGACCCGGCAGATGCAGACGTTGCACCATGTGTCGAACCTCTACTACATCCCTCAGCAAGGGGAGCTGGCTCAATGGTTGGTAAATCACTCCTGTGCGGACAAGGTGTTTTTCTGCAATTCGGGGGCTGAGGCCAATGAAGGGGCGATTAAACTCGCGCGAAAGCAGGCTCATGTGAAGCGCGGCATCGAAAATCCAGTGATTATTACCGCTCATGCTAGCTTCCATGGTCGAACCCTAGCCACCATAACCGCCACAGGCCAGCCGAAGTATCAGAAAAACTTTGCGCCCCTTGTTCCAGGGTTTCACTATGTTCCCTACAACGACATCACGGCCCTAGAAACGGCGATCGCGGATCTCGATCGCAATGGTCCTCAAGTAGCGGCGATCATGATGGAAGCCCTCCAAGGTGAAGGCGGCGTCAATCCTGGCGATCGGGCCTATTTCCAGCGTATTCGTGATATTTGTGACGAAACGGGGATTTTGCTGATCCTGGATGAAGTGCAGGTGGGCATGGGGCGAACTGGAAAACTGTGGGGCTATGAAAATTTAGGGATAGAGCCAGATATTTTTACGTCTGCGAAGGGTTTGGGCGGCGGGGTGCCGATCGGTGCGCTCTTGGCGAAGGCTTCAGCGGATGTCTTTGCGCCGGGGGATCATGCCAGCACGTTTGGTGGAAATCCCTTTGTGTGCGGAATTGCTCTAGCGGTTTGCCATGCGATCGAAGATCAAAATCTCATGGATAATGCGCAACAACGAGGCGAACAGTTGCGTCTAGGTCTGGCACAGCTCGCGTATCAATATCCGTTGATTGTCGCTCAGTCTCGTGGCTGGGGGCTGATTCAGGGTCTGCTGATTCATGAGTCGGCGGGTGTAAATGCGATCGATTTGGTGAAGGAATGCTTACAACTGGGTCTCTTGCTCGTTCCGGCAGGTCCCCAAGTCGTTCGATTTGTGCCACCTCTCATTGTCACGGCTGCGGAAATCGATGAGGCTCTAAGTGTGCTCGATCGTGCCCTTGCGAAGATTTGAGGCCAGCTTAATAAATACAATCTTGACCCTAGCGATCGAAAAGAGGCCGTTCGATCGCTATAATAGTAAACTTGACTTAAAGAATCAGTAAGCTTGGAGAATAGTTATGTCTCGCATTTGTCAGTTGACCGGTAAAAAAGCGAATAATGCGTTCGCGGTGTCTCACTCTCATCGTCGCACCCATAAAGTTCAGGAAGTGAATCTTCAGTGGAAACGCCTCTGGTGGGCTGAAGGAAATCGTTTCGTCCGGATCCGCCTTTCAACTAAAGCGATTAAGACCGTTGAACTGAAGGGTTTGGCTGTCTATGCAAAACAATTGGGTGTCAACCTCAACCAATTTTAGTCATCGTTTCAAACGATCGTCTGAAGGGATGAAACCTGAAGAAGTCGGTCCGATCGTTCCAAGCGACTGGTCAAGAAGTCATGGGTCATCCATTCAAAAGAAGCTCTGGTGCAGTTTATGTGTCAGAGCTTCTTTTTGGGAAGGATAAGTTGATATGGAATTCAGCCCTGTGAGGGTTTATGGATTCTACAAATTGTGGGTACGTTAGATGAAGAAGGTTCATGATAGTTGAGTGAGCCTTGTCCTTTTAGAGACACAGCATTTTTGACGGTTTGTCTGAAGAAATTTCGACAATCCTCCAAAACAAGGCTAAAACTGATAAAGGGTTGGCTCTCTGGCCGATCGGATTGATTCGATCTAACCCGCTATACAGTCTCCTTCGTTGCCGCCCCGGACGATTTCCCAATTAACCGGTAGTACCTAAACCCACTGTGCATTATGTCGAACCGTAACCTCTCAAAGGCAATTCAAGGTCTCTCCCAAGAAATCTCCAAGCTCTGTCGATCGATGACCAAGCAAGTCATTAACTGGCTTTTGCGCGCTGCATTTGTCATCCATCGTCCGGGTTCGTCTTCTTCGGGCTTTGTGCTGCCGACGACGGTTCTACTAATTCTCGTGGTTTCGCTATCGGTCGGCGCAATGACCTATCGTGCCTTCACCCGCAACACCCAAGTCATCACCCAAAATCAACAGCGCGTTATTTACAATGCCGCAACGCCAGCGATCGATCGGGCGCGATCGAAGTTGGAATACATGTTCGATCAATCTAAAGATAATCGGTATCCAAGTGGGGGGGTGCCGGAAGAAACAAAGCTGCTGAATATGATGCTGAATGATGCATCAACGGGGCTTGGACCTATCACCCTTGCTACAGGGACTGCTGGTGCTACAATTAATCCCTATAATCTGCCGGATGAAAGAAGGGTTAATCTAGATACAAGCGATCGTGCAATTGATAATGCCTGGTCTTTCGAGACTGATATGAACGGCGATGGTAGGACAGATGGTTCGGAAGATGCAACAGTTGTTTATTCCATCATTTTCCAGACTCCTAACGCTCCATCTGGGTCTGACCTGCAAAAGGAGCTAGTAAGGTTAACTGATAAGGATAAAAACTTATTACAAGTTGTTCGTCATGGTCCGCTGACCACGGAAACTGGGGGTGCTTGTAAAGTATCAACAGCTTCAACAAACAACAACACGGCTAAGGCAGGCTGGTTTGAGGATCCTTCAAATACGTCCATTGTTCGGAAGAACTTCCAAGTTGATGTTCTGGTTGTTCCTCATAGTAAAAAGGCTTCTGCTGTAACCCTTGAGTTTCAGCAGGATAGACAAATCAGCAAAGGAAATAAATGGGCTGCATGGTTCCGAAATGACTTGGAAATCTTTCCAGGTCCTGAGTTCCGCTGGAATGGGGCAATGCATACTGAAGGCAATCTGATTGTTGGAGGTCCTACCACGGATAGATTTCAAGCTTATTTGATTAGCTCAACTGAGTCTTGTTTATATCCTCCGATTGAAAACTCAGAAATTACGGTTACTGAGGTTAAGGACAGAAAGACTGGAGAAGACTTTGCGGGTGCGGTTGCCATTGGACGGATAGGGATCGTTCAGAATTCGGGCAGTTTTGTACTTCATTATCAGAACGGTCAAACGCCTGCCAAGATTTCGATCAATCAAGCAAACTCGGGTTCTACGGCATCCGATCCTTCTAAGATCTACAGCGATCCTGAGTTGATCTTGACACGCGATCGAAGAGAAGCGGAGGGAGGAACTGACAGGACTAATCGTACCAACGTAAAATGGTCACAACTTCCCCCTCAAGTAACTACGACTAATCGTCGTCTCCGTCCGAATCAAGAACCATCACCCTACATTGATGATTTGTATCGTGCCGACGATCGATGGGGACCAAAGCCAAAGTATAAGACAGCCGACACTCCTGCCCGTAATGATTCGGCTGGGACTGGTTACGGCAATTTCATTACAGCAGCTAACAAGGATTTGATCGTAAACAGCACAGGTGTCGTTAATCCGAAACCGACAGATAAGACTGATGAATCAGTGGGTGATGACGGCTACTGGGAGCGTCGTGCTCGGAACGAAGGATTACGGGTGATTGTGGGTGAACGGCTTGAGCTGGGCAACCTGTTTGGTTGGACGATGCCTCATGATACAAATAATGACGACTATATTGATCCAAGCACTGAGACGGAAGGCGATCCGCTATACCCCCCCGAAGTCGCACCTTACCCTGTCCGATCGGCCACTCAATTCCTGAAGCATATCAATCGGCAGCATCGAACGCTGCGGGACAATCTGTCGGCAGTGCAGGCTACGGCGATTTATCACACCGATCTGAATAATACGCTTACGAAGGATTACCCAGTTGCTTGTCTGGTTTCGACGAACCATCCGGGTACCCCGACAACTTTGCAGGATTCGATCGACTTTGTTCCGACACGATTTCGGGATACAGCTAACAATCAGCTTAGTTTGATGTCTGACTTCTTCATGGGACGTGGCACGAATGGCTGGGAGTTTGAACCGCCCCAGAAGACGCCTGTTCAGTTTGCGGACTCTTTAGGACTTAATCAGCCGCTGCGGATTGCGCTCAACAACTTGGCAAATTTTGCGGGGGATCCGAAAGGGGCTTTCCCACCTGTACAGGATAATGATATGCATCCTTACCCTGCATTAACAATGTGGGGCAATTTCTCTAACTTGCGTCGTGCCTTGAAGACTCTGGATGATGGGACACCCTACCAAAATTTGTCGATCGCGGACAAAACTTACATTCAGACGGCCTCTTGCACCTTGGGGATGATGGCGTACAACATCGACATGGTGCAGCGTTTTGACCCTGAGACCAATGATGGCAGTCGTGGGTTGATGAAGAAGTTGGGCGACGATCTCTATGAACTTATGGATGGCGACGTACCAAAGGGTGGTGAAGTTCTCCCAGGTTCGCAGATTAAAAATTATAAATATACTGCGTATAAAGCGGGTGATCTAAGAGACTCTGCCTATGTGCCACAGGATTATTACGACGTTCCGCCCGAAGCCTACATCGCAGCACTGCGTCAAAAATACACCGTGTCTTCAGGGTCCGATGCCATCAATGATAGTAAGCTGAGACTGGCTGAAATGCTCATGATGAAGTATCAGATTCGGCGCGATCGAACCTTTGGATTTCGGCCATCACCGTTCTTTGGTCACTACACGGTGACTAAATCTACGGAGTCGAACGAAGGAAGTGACGTTCGCGTTTTTCCAACGGCCTGTGATCCGAATGAATTGCTTTCTCTAGGCGTCCCAACAAACCCAACGACCAATCTGGCTCGTCAGCGTTTAGGACTATCTCGTCTTTGTGGAGCCTTGAACATTCCAAAGAACTACAATCTATCGACAACGTTTGATCCGGCTGCGGCTCGTCCAGTGGTCATGCCCAAGTTTCCGGCACTTTACTATCTGTTTCCAGAGCAGAAGCATAATTTGGATGGGACTTCTGCCACTAACTTCAGAGTCGATCCTGTGAAAAAGGTTCCTTTTGGAGTGGATGAGTATGACACTCGTCAGCCTAGCGCCTTAGCTAATGGAACTAGCGCATTAACTCCTGAAGCTCTTGCAGATATGTTATTCACGGACAATAAGTTCGTTGAGCCTTATGTTTCTGCCGCTTATAATAAGACCTCACTAGGAGCCTATGAATTCCTCCCAGTGCAGGCGACTACCCCTAGTCCTACTCGTAGTCCCGCTCGCACCCCGTACTACAACGCCGCCATAACTGATACTCCTACAGTTGCGCTGTATGACCTCGGAGGTAGACCTCCTATTGCAGAAGAGCTTCGGCTAGCGGGCACGACGACAGCCGACAGCTTAAGAGCCGCCACTCCTGCAACCAATCGATCGCCTTTCCCTCTTGCTGAAACTGCTGTAAACCTTGTGGCGGTTCAGCCTCGTCAATTGAATGGCTTTCCAGCGAGTGTTGCAGGATTCAGCTACGACACTTGGAAGCTTCCTGCAAAAACGGATGTTGTGGGCACGTCTGCACCCAATAAGACCAATGTTCCAACGAATATCATTGAAGTCCCGGAGGGTACGCTAAATCTGAGGAAAGTGCCGTATGCAGTTCCATTCCTCGATCGAGCAATATTCGATGGCCGTCAACTGATGCTGACGCGTGTCATGGATATGGATTTAGGTCTCATGCGGAGTGAGAAAATTGACGGTGGACAGTACAAGGAACCCGTTCTTCCTATGAGTGGAGTTGTCTTTGCCTTTCGTGAAGATGCAGTCCGTGAAGATGCGATCGCTCGTCCTGCCTCTGGAAACAATCGGATGAGCGCGATTGATCCTAAAAATCCGAAAGATCCAAAAGTTGTAGTCGATGCAGCGCAGGGTTTGATCGGGATTTCCACGAAACCTGTCGATTACTTACCTGATCCAGAGCGTCGTGTTCACGGTTTCCGATTACGCAACGGTTCCCAAATTAAACGGAACAAGAAGCTCGTCGCGGATTCTGGATTCTCAGAAACTGATAACTATCGGGGACTGTCTATTTTCACTGATCAGCCGCTCTATATCCAAGGTGATCTCAACCTGCACCAAACAGGTGACGATGATAAGACAGGAACTCCTCTAGAAGAGTTTCGAGGTACAAGTGCAATGATTCGTGGAAAAACTTTGAGTGATAACGATTTCTACAAAGCATTTTACGATCGTGGAAAAGGAGGATCAAACGGCGACAAAGATCCTGATTTTGCGCAGCCTGATAAAGACCGTTGGCGTCCGACCGAGCTTCTTGCAGATTCCATATCAATCTTGTCGGATAACTTCTGTGACGGCAGTGCTTCTGACTTATTTGTGAACTATGACAGGAAAGATTACGCGCAGGGCAAGCAGCATTCGTTCTCGAACAACACCGATGGTGCTAATAGGAAGTTCGATCGTGGTGTTTACCATGATTCAGGAAGTGGTTTCAAAAATACAGGTCTTTACAGTGCGGGATGTTCCACAGTAGGAGCGGGCAAGACGAGTGACGAAAGTGGCTACACTTCTTTCCGAAATTCTGACCAGCCATTCTCAAACCTTCCGACATCAGCCTCGGGTACGGGTCGTTTTGATTGGGTTCGCGAAAACCCTAATCCGACTAGTTACAGTGAAGGTCTGCGTATTGCTGGTGAATACGATGTGTCTACTGCTCCCGCAGGTGATTACATGAGTCCCGTTAAGATTTCTCGATCGGGCTTGCCTATTTTACGTGAGCCATTGAGAGAGACTCGGGTTGCTGCTGTATGTAACGATGCAAATAATAAAGATTGGTCAAAGCTGCTCTGTAAGCCCACCCCAGGAACCCGTTTGTACGGAGATTCTGGCGACACGCAGACTAGCAATTTAGCATTCCGACCGATCGGGAGTGGGCAAAACGGTCGAAGTCCCTATCTAATGGGGGCAACTGCAGCAAATATCAATTCTATTGTTGTAAGCGGTATTGTGCCTTCTCAACCTGGTCAGTCTTATGGTGGGTTGCACAACTTCCCTCGTTTCACGGAATACTGGAAGGATATTAGCTTGGATTATTCAGGTTCGTTCTTGCAGTTGAGTTTCAGTAACTATGCAACTGCTCCTTGGGAGATGGAGGCTTGGGAATACGACAATGCTGGGATTCAGCAACCCTCGTTAAATACGTCTGGTGAAGCGATTCAGTTTTATGATCCACCACTTAGAAGCTGGGGATACGATGTGGCGCTTCAACTTGCCGCCGCAGGTCCCGCCGCCTCTCGATTTGTAATTAACACACCGAGCCGAAATGAGTTCTACTCGGAACCTCAAATTAATGATCCTTACATCAAAACCCTGTGTCGTGCTGCTATAGCAACGAATGTTAGGGGATCGGCCAATTTGAACTGTGACACCTAAATCTGAGAATTAGATCATGCCTAAACAACAAATGACTGATGCTCAGAGACTGCTTGGACAGGTTCTGAAAGGAGCCTATCCAAGCATGAAAAGCTCGTCTGGTTTCACACTAATTGAGTCTTTAGTAGCGATCGTAGTCATTAGCATTACGCTCGTCGCTATTACGCCCCCCATTTTTTGGGCAACGGGAACCCGAGTTCAGAATCGTCGTGCAGAACAAGCTCTAGCGTTGGCTCAAGGCGAAATCGATCGGGTCAGAGCTGAAGTGGAACGAGGGGGAGGCATCACCCCTTTGGATTTGCCTACATCTGTCGGTACAACGACTACTTTTGCGAACTATGAGGGACCAGCACCAACGGCTGCTTGGAGTAAGCTTCGATCGACTGACCCACTCAAGAATACAGCCGAGGTTGTTACGTCTGGCGTCGCTAGATTTCCGGCAGCTAGTGAGTACATTCCAGTCGATACGGATGGAGACGGAACGGCAGATTTCTTTGTGCAAGTATTTAGAGACATTGGAGTCTGTGATAGTACGCCTACGCCTTGCACTGTGACGGACGTCCCGCGAATTTTTAACATGACGGTGCGTGTTTATTCTGCGATCGCTAAAGGTTCTACCCTAACAAAACTTGCCAATACAAGAGCCTCCTTAACCGGAACTACTGGAACAAAGCAAGCGAAAGATAGGCCGCTCGCTGTTCTTTCTTCGCAGGTGGCTAGAAGTGTGAACTCGAAGGCGTTGGAACAGTATCAATTGCGTTGATCTGGTACTGGATGATAAATAAATTTATTAATTAACTGCTGTTCTGAGGATGACATGAAACTGAAGCACACTCCTACCCAAGACCTTAAGCCCAACTTGTTACTTCGGTTTCTTGTCAAACGTTCCGATCGAAATGGCTTTACGCTTTTAGAGTTGCTCATTGCGATGGTTATCAGCTCCATAGTTGTATCTGGCCTGCTGTCGTTGGTCGTCAATATTTTACAAACTAATCAACGAGATGCCTCTAGAAGTGATACACAACGCGACATGCAGATGGCAATGGACTACATTGTTCGTGACGTTCGGGAAGCTGCTTACGTGTATGGCGTAACTCAGGCAACAAATGCTGATGGAACTCTAGGCAATAAAGAAAGTTGTCTCCACTCATATGGTGATGCCCTAGATCGAGGTAGAAATAGTAGATGTACTGGCCTCTTAAGCTTCTTACCGCCTTTTTTGACTAGCCCGAATAATATCCCAGTCCTAGCTTTCTGGAAGCCTGAACCATTGCCCTCTGGTATGCGAACTTCATGTAGGGCAAATTCTCAAAATGTAGGTAAGCTTCTCGGAGAGACTGGATTCAATGCAGACCTGAATGCGGTCCCCTGTGTATCGCAGCGGATGTATACATTGGTTGTTTATTCCCTCAACACACAACCCGCAGGTACATTTAGCTGGAAAGGTAAAGCACGCATTACACGATATCAACTGCCCAATTTTACTGAAATTGCTGTTGTTGGTCCGCGTGCTGTAAATCCAGGATGGGCTGCTCCGATCGCAAAAGACAAACGTCCGCTGACTTGGCCTGTAGGCGACACGAGTACTGCTACGAATATAAATGTTCAAAATAGGGTTCTTGATATAGGACAAGATCCGACATTGAATGTAGTTTTGACCGATTTTGTTGATTTTAAGACTGACATAATTAGTACAACTTATGTGCCGAAAAGTAGTACTACTGGGGGGCATTGTCCGAGTGGTTTCGACTCCCCCAATGGGTTTAGCACTGGTGCGAGATTTAACAGTGCTTTTTACGTGTGTGTAAGGTCTGGGTCTCTTACATCCGCACCAGGGACAAACACTGCGACGGCAGCAGCAATTGAAGCGGCAGCAGCAGCAGGACAAGGACTTAACCCTGAGGTTCATATTGTTTTGCGTGGCAATGCAGCAGGCCGTGGCGGAATTCCCACCCTGACGGGAGAGGTTCCATTTCAGATGGAGACTCGTGTGTTGAGCCGGGGTGCCTTTGGTAAATTTTCTAATAATGATCTAACTAACTAGCTAATCTGTTGTGTACTTGAAGGAGGTCATTTATGATTCAGTATTTTAAGCCCCGATCGTCTCAGTCTCACTCAGGCTTTACGCTCATTGAGGTGCTGGTTGTCATTATTATTATTGGCGTCCTATCTGCGATCGCCGCTCCTGGCTGGCTAGCCTTTATCAACAACCGCCGCATTTCAACGATGAGGGGACAGGTTGCAGACTCATTACGCAAAGCACAGACTGAAGCAAAGACGACACGAACGATGCGGGCAGTGATTTTTGATGTGAGTGCTGCCAAGATCAACTCTCCTCGGATGGCAGTAGTTCGGTGCTCTCCTACCTCTTCTACGGGAGAGCAAGTTATTTCTATTTCTGATGAATGTATAGTAAGAACAAATCCGAACATAAATGAAAGCGAATGGCAGGTTTTGGGAAATGGTGAGGTGAAGCAAGGAGTTGTGCAGTTTACTAGTAAAACGATTGGGCAGACAAATAGTGGCGGTAATCCTGATCAAGTTCGGTTAGTATTTGATGCTAACGGATTAGTCAAAACAAATCTTTCCGGTGCAATACCATTCACGATTGGCTTTGGACTTACTAAGCCCGGTTCTTCAACTACATTGTCTGGAGAGCCGCGTTGCGTTGTTGTCCGGACACTTCTTGGCGGCATTAGTGAAGGCAACAGTACGGGTGAGTGCGGCCCTCTCTAAATTTTATTTCTAAGTAGTGCGATCGCAGCGCTTATCAAGGGAATGGTAAGGCTGTTCCTTTCATAAGATTCAGTTAAGCAATGAAGTTTCTATTGCGATTTTGTAGAGCTTTAAAACGATCGGGCCGGAATCTTGGATTTAGTCTGTTAGAGCAGATTATTATTTTGGTGATGGTCGGGATTCTAGCGGCGATCGCGGCTCCGGGTTGGAATAGTTTTCTGCAAAATCGCGAGTTGAATGTGGCTCAAGAGCAAGTTCAGGCAGGGATTAAGCAAGCCCAACATCTTGCGAAAATGCAGCGAATTCCGTATAACTTTGTGATTCATGACAATACGGGGCGCGTGGAGTGGGGCATCTCACCGGAAAATCGATCGCCGATCGAATGGAAGTCAGCAGCTCCACTGATTCGGCTAGACGAGAATCAAACCACCTTTCGGAAAAACACGAAATTGAATCAGTGGTTTTTAGTGTTGGATGATGATGGGGCGTTGAGTGGTCAATTGGGACGAGTGACGATGTGTGTCAGGTCTTCACAGAGTGTAAGTGATTGTACGTCTCAGCAAAAATGCGTGATTATGTCCACGCTGTTGGGAGAAACTCGTCGCGGCCAATGGCATCCTCAACAGCGAGACAAGAAATTTAATTGCTATTAGAAGCCTTAGATCAAGTAAACCCCTCTCCTCGGAGAAGAAGGGTTTGTGTAATGAATATCTAATTTGTGTGGGGATTGTAATCTGGGTCTAGCTTTAGAATGACCGTTGCAAGCGGTGGCAGACAGAGGTCAAGAGAATAATCGCGGTTGTGGCTGCCCCAGTCTTCGCTCCATTTTCCACCTAAGTTGCCCATGTTACTGCCGCCAAATTCGCGGGAGTCACTATTAAAGATTTCTCGATAAAACCCTGACTTAGGAACTCCGACGCGGTAGTGAGCGTGAGGCTGAGGCGTAAAGTTACAGACGATGACCAGAAATTCATCAGAGTCTTTGGCACGGCGGATAAACGCAATGACGCTATGACGGTTGTCGCTACAGTCGATCCACTCAAAACCGGGTTCAGCAAAATCTTGTGTGTACAGGGCGGGTTCTGATTTATAGAGAGTGTTGAGGGCGGTCGTGAACCCTTTGAGCCGTTGATGAGCGGGGTATCCGAGAAGCCTCCATTCGAGATCACCCCAGACGTTCCACTCACTCCACTGCCCAAATTCCATGCTCATGAACAGGGTCTTTTTGCCGGGATGGGCAAACATGTACGTGTAGAGACAGCGAATATTGGCGAATTTTTGCCATTCGTCACCAGGCATTTTGCCGATGATGTTGCTCTTGCCATGGACCACTTCATCGTGGGAAAGCGCCAGCATGAAGTTTTCGCTATGGTTATACCACATGCTGAAAGTGAGGTTGTTTTGGTGAAACTGGCGGAACCACGGATCCATGCTGAAGTAGTCGAGCATGTCGTGCATCCAGCCCATATTCCATTTGAGGTTGAACCCTAGGCCGCCGACGTAGGTGGGCCAAGAGACCATGGGCCAGGAGGTGGATTCTTCGGCGATCGACAGCACGCCAGGGAAGTAGCTAAATAGCAGATTGTTCATTTGGCGGAGGAAATCAGCCGCTTCGATGTTTTCGCGTCCGCCGTACTGGTTTGTGACCCAGGTGCCGGGATCGCGGTTGTAGTCGAGGTAGATCATGGAGGCGACGGCATCGACTCGGATTCCATCAATGTGGTATTTATCGAACCAAAACAGTGCATTGGAGACGAGGTAGTTGCGGACTTCGTTGCGGGCGTAGTTGAAGACCAAAGTGCCCCATTCTTTGTGTTCGCCTTTGCGGGGATCTTCATGTTCGTAGAGGTGAGATCCGTCGAAGAAGGCGAGGCCATGGCCGTCTTTCGGGAAATGTCCAGGGACCCAATCCACGACCACCCCAATACCGTTCGCATGGCACTGATCGACGAAGTACATGAAATCTTGTGGGGTTCCGAAGCGGGAGGTACAGGCGTAATGACCGATGACCTGATAGCCCCAGGATCCGTCGAAGGGGTGTTCGGCGATCGGGAGGACTTCGATGTGGGTGAAGCCTAGATCTTTGACGTAGGGGATGAGCTGAGCGGCGAGTTCTCGGTAGGTGAGGAAGCGGGCACCGGGTTTGAGGTCTGAAACAATGACGACGGGTTCAATCGATCCATCAGGACGGATGGAGGGTTCGTTGGAGTCACCGTGCATCCAGGAGCCGAGGTGGAGTTCGTAGATGGAGACGGGTTTGCTGAGGGGTTCGCTGTTGCGCCGATCGTCCATCCAGGCTTGGTCGTTCCAGGTGTAGGTGCTCAGATCGGTGACGATCGAGGCAGTTTTGGGTCGGGTTTCTTGTTGGAAGCCGTAGGGGTCGGACTTTTCGTAGATGTGTCCGTCGTTATTTTTGATTTCGTACTTATATCGATCGCCTGCGGTGATTTCAGGGACGAAGAGTTCCCAGACGCCCGTCGGACCTTTGCGCATCTGGTGTTGGCGACCGTCCCAGTAGTTGAAATCGCCTAGAAGGGAGACGTTGCGGGCGACGGGTGCCCAGACGGCAAAGTAGACGCCAGAGATTCCGTTTTGGATGGTGAGGTGGGCACCGAGTTTTTCGTAGATGCGGTGGTGGTTGCCTTCGCTGAAGAGGTGAAGGTCAAATTCGGTTAGGCAGGCGTCTTTGAAGGCGTAGGGGTCGTAGATGACGGATTCGGTGTCGTCGTTTTTGATGCGAAGTTGGTAATTGTTCAGCTCGGGCAGGTCGATTAGACACTCAAAAAAGTGAGGGTTGTGTGCGGAGGGATGCATCACAAATTCACGACGCTCTTCAGGACAAATGACGGTGACGGTGGTGGCTTGGGGCTGGTAGACGCGGACGGCCCAGAGGCGTTGCCCGTCTTTTTCGATCGCGTGAGGTCCAAGGATGTCAAAGGGATTGGTATGTTGATTATGAATAATCTGATCGACCTGTTCGCGGCTCACCGTGATTGTCATGAAGACACCTGCTGCTATAGCGGTTTTTTTATGGGATTCCTAATCTGCCTACAATTTATCAAACTATGGGGGCAGTCTCAATTTTCTATGATTTTGGCAGAGTGCCTTCGCGATCGGTTTAATGAGTCGCCGAGTTTGCGGGCTTATTTGCAGGATATCTTTTCGGATGCCCATGGCGATGCGGTTTCGTCCTTCATGAGATGGGGTGGGACGGTCGGCTTACTCAGGCACCCGCACTAACCGACTAACTTCATCTCCCAAACGCCGAAAATCCTTGATGTTGAACGTCAAAATCCGATCGACCTCTGCTTTCAAAGCCGACTGTGCAATCAATGCATCGAAGATTCCACCACTCACCATGCTAGCTTGAGTCACGCGATCGATCGCCGCACAATAATCCTCAAAAGCCAAACTCACTTTTACCCACGGCTCTAAGTTCGTCAAAATCAATGTCTGAGCTAACACAGGCGTAATCTTCTCAGTCAAGGGCAACTTTGTTAAAACTGAATATAATTCCGCCATCGAATGCATTCCAACATAGCCTTGGATCTCACCCGATGACCTCCGGTCGGTCGTAGACCATCGAACCTGTCGAAACCAACCTGCACAGACCTGATGAGTTGGATGTTGGGGGACTAGCGCACCCACTAAAACATTGGTATCAAATAGAATCTTCATCATCCACCCACTTCACGAATCCGTTCCTCCCGCTGCTCATGAATAAATGCAACGAGATCGAGATCTAAAATCTCCGAACTTTGCGATTTCATAATTAAGATACCATCCACATACTCAAGCTTTGAATCTAATTCAACATCTTCGACAGCACTACTGATCGGAAACTCCTGTAGCGTCTGCGATCGAATCCCCTGCATCAGACGTTCCATCAGCCAAAACTGATCCTTGAGGGATAATGCCTTAATTTCAACAACCATTCTTTCTAAACTCGAAGGTTGTTCAGTGATTTGAGTCATGTTGTAATCCTTACTAACTCACTCCCCATAGTTTAACGTAAAACTCCGACCGGACGCTCTCAAGAGCTATCACAAGATGGCGTTCAGCTTCGGGGCGATCTCATTTCCGATCGCAATTATCTTTATAAAACGGAACCTTTGCCGGAATATTCCGTCGTCAAGTAGTAGCCTAAACTAGAGACTGCATTCACAACACCGGGAGCCGACGATCGACCATGACACACCTACACACCTTTGGCTGGCGCACCTTAGCTATCGTCATCAGTCTCGGCACTATTGGCGTAGGCTGTTCAGCCATTCCTCCCTCTTCCAATGCATCGCCCTTAGGATCACCCCTCTCGTCCCCTTCGCCTGTCGCCCCCCTGCCAAAATCTGCGCCCACCCTTCGCCGCGCCCCTCTTTCCAACGCGATCGATCCCGCCCTCACCCTAGCCCAAACCCAATTTAGCCTCAAGCTCTTCGCCGACTTGCAAAAAGAATCTCCCGACAAAAACCTCTTCATTTCGCCCTCCAGCATCGCCCTCGCCCTCGCCATGACCTATAACGGCGCAGAGGGTGAGACTCGATCGGCCATGGCAAAAACACTGAATGTAGAAGACTTATCGATCGGACAGTTCAACGCTGGGAATAAAAAATTATCCGAAGCTTTGGAATATCCAGACTCAGACGTTGAACTAAAGATTGCGAACGCAATTTGGGCCAATCAAGGGATCAACTTTAAACCTGAGTTTTTACGGATTAACCAAAACTTTTACAACACTAAAGCTGAAACGCTAGATTTCAAAAATCTAGATTCCCTTAACGTGATGAACAATTGGGTCAAACGCAACACCAGCGGCAAAATTGAAACGATCGTCGATCGGCTAACCGGGGATGAGCGCCTGTTCTTAATGAATGCCACCTACTTCAAAGGCAATTGGACGCGTCCCTTTGATAAAGCCCAAACCCAACCTCAACCCTTCACCGCCCCTACCGGAACAAAAACCGTCGCTATGATGGCTCAACGTGGCGGTTACCGCTACCTCGAAACAGAGGATTTCCAGGCCGTGAGTCTGCCCTACGGAAAACGTCGTCTCAGCCTCTACGTCTTCCTTCCCAAAGCTGGAACGACCGTCGCCGAACTCACGACCCGACTGAACCCCAAAAACTGGGATACCTGGATGACCCAGTTCAAAAACCAAGACGGCAGCGTCGAGATTCCCCGCTTCAAACTCCAGTACGACGTCGATCTCAAATCCACCCTCACCCGTCTCGGCATGGGTATCGCCTTCACCCCTAAAGCCGATTTCTCTAACCTTGCAGATGGGCCGAGTGCGATCGGCAGCGTCCGTCACAAGACTTTCATCGACGTCAACGAATCCGGAACCGAAGCAGCAGCCGTCACCTCCATCGGCATCGTCACGACCTCTGCCCGCCCGATCGATGCACCCTTCGCCTTCAAAGCCGATCGCCCCTTCCTGTGTGCTCTTCGCGACAACCAAACCGGAGCCATTCTGTTCCTAGGCGCGATCGTGAATCCTGAGTAGTCCTTAGTCTAAAACAGGTTTGGCTGGGAATTGGGTGAGAAGCTAAGACGATTGGATTTATTATTTGCTATGGTGTAGTATAAGATCATCTACGTGTTTTCCCTTAGATTTTTAGTCCTGCTGTGTATGCAGTCAGGCTTCGGAGCTTCATGACTGACTCTGTTATTCCTCCTTGCTCAGATTGCGATCGTTTTATCGTCGGTGAGGCTTGGCATTTGCGTCTTCGGTTGGTCTGCTCAACGTGCAATAAGCCATTGCTACTTAACGATCGCTATGAATTCATGCGCAAACTTAGTGGGAGTTGGGATGCAAATGCAGAAGTTTTTACGGTGTCTGACAATCAGGAACCTAATGTTCAGAAAATTCTTAAGGTGTTAACGAATCAAGAGTTGCATGTCTTGAAGTTGTTTAAAATCGAACAACTCATCCTGATGGAACTTGATCATCCCGGCATCCCAAAGGGCTATGATGCCTTTGAAGTCAAAGCGCCTGATGAACAAGTCATTCCTTGCGTCGTCATGGAGAGAATCCAGGGAGATACATTACAGGAATATTTGAATACTAAAGGAACCATTGATCAAGTCACGGCGATCGATTGGATGACGCAATTACTGGGTATTTTAGACTACGTTCATCGTCAAGAACTGTTTCACCGAGATATTAAGCCGACCAATATTATGCGTCGGAGTAACGGTAAATTGGTGTTGATTGATTTTGGGACGGCCCGACATGTGACCCAAACAATTGTAAATGGTGGAAATAATACGGTCGTTTACTCCCATGGCTACACTGCGCCGGAACAGATGGCGGGAAAAGCAGAAGTTCGATCGGACTTCTATGCCTTAGGCCGCACCTTTCAACATCTTATGATGGGTGAACTGCCTAGTGACTGGAAGACCTTTGTTTCCAAGCAGCCCATCTCACCCTTATTTCAAACTATATTGCAAAATCTAACTAAGCCCAACGCATCCGATCGGCCTAAAAGCACGAGAAAAATCCTTAGAGATCTGAAACGAATTAAGAATGAACCCCAGCGGAAACGATTGAAAGACTTAAGTTTTTCGTTTGTTGGCGGGACCCTCTTGGGCGTAGCTCTGATCTCACCTTGGGTTAAGTTAGATGAAATCCCTCATGCTATTCAAGAAATTTTCCCGACTCCAGCTTGTTCTCTAACGGTTCAAGATAATATCAGTTGTGGTGAAGAAATCCTAATTACAGAATTGGAACCAGGAAAAAATCAACCGACCCAAAAAGCTCAGGCCGTTGAGAAAATGAAGGCTGGATTGTTCCATGAAGCAGAAAATCTATTTCAACAATCGTTCAATGAACAGATGGACCCTGAAACATTAATATATTGGAATAATGCAAAGATTCATAATAACCCTGAACTGAGTCGTAAAAAAACAACCATTGCAGTCATCGTTCCGGTCGGAGGGGAGGCTAATCTGTCTAGGCCGCGTGCCCTTGCGATCTTACGAGGAGCCGCGCAAGCTCAGAAAGATGCCCTTGAGAATTTGAAAATTGGGTTGACCATTGCAATCGTCAATGATGATAACAAGCCAAAAGTTGCTGAGAAATCGGCTGCACTGATTGTCGATCGGAACATCATTGGAGGGATTGGACATGCGAGTAGCGATGCTCTTGCATTGGCACTCCCGGTCTACAAAAAAAGGAACTTAGCTTTTATTGCCCCGACCAGCACCTCGGAAAACTTCACTAGCTATGCATCCACGGAAGGTCATGTGTTTTTTAGAACACTTCCAAGAAATAGTGTCAACGCTCGCTACATGGTGGAATTGATTCGCGATAATCTGAAGCAGAAAAAACTTGCCATATACTTCACTCCAGGAAGTTCCTATAGTGAATCATTGGAAACAAACTTACGACAATTTGCGGGCGAACTTGGAATTGATATCGTGACAGACAACACCAAATTTCATGTCAATGCACAAAGTTTTGACGCAAATGGAGCCGTTCAATATGCCCGATCGAAAGGTGCAACAGTTCATGTTTTGATTCCTGATGCGGCGGTTTCTCCAAATAGTTTGCTGAATGCAAAGGCTCTAGTTCTGGCAAACGGCGGTCAAGATTGGATTGTGGCTGGGGATAGTTTGGCGGGTGCTTCGGAGTATTTAGAAGGAGACCTTGCTGTTGCCTCTGAAGGGAAGATGCTTTTTTCTTCAACTTGGGATGTAAGTTCTGCCCCCAATTCTCCGCTCGTTTCATTTTGGAAGGATGATGCATTTTCCAGACCTCGAAAAGTAGATTGGCGAACCTTTACGAGCTATAACGCGACTTGGATTATGGCGACAGCGTTGAATAATCTATATCTGAATCCGAAACCCATGACTCGGGGGAACCTTCTTAAAGAACTTTCAGAGACTGGATTCAAAGCAGTGACTTCTGATAAGCGAGAGTTGAACTTTTCAAAAAATACGGGTGAAATCGATCGACCTAACATTACAGTCAGCACCGTTATGAAATGTGGTGAGATTTTTACCACGGTTAATTTCAATAAGCCCATCTGTCCAAAGCCTAAGATCTAACAATAGCTTTAGACCATTAGCCCAACTTAATCTGACCTATTCTGATCTAAAACTGAGCCATTATTCCAAATTAAATCTGGTTAACTTAAATAAGGGAATGCCCGAAGCTTCATCCCTTGTTCCATCGTTTCACCCGATTTTATTATGACAACGCTTTCTCGATCGCTTTCTATGATTAGTCTCTGCCTATTTGCAAGCTTCGGCATAAGCCCAAAAGCTGCGATCGCAGAACCCTCTATCTCTCCCGATTCTGCGGAACAAGTCACGTCTGTTTCGGGTTTGTCCGATGTCAAACCCACCGACTGGGCTTTCCAATCACTCCAATCCTTAGTCGAACGCTACGGCTGCGTCGCTGGATATCCAAACAAAACATTTCAAGGTAATCGTGTCCTAACCCGGTACGAATTTGCAGCGGGACTGAGTGCCTGCACCGATCGCATTAATGAACTCATTACAGCCAGTACAGCAGATGCGGTTAAGAAAGAAGATCTGACCGCACTTCGGCAATTGCAAGATCAATTTTCGGCGGAGTTATTAACCCTTCGATCGCGAGTCGATACGCTAGAAACCCGACAAGCGACCCTTGAAAAAACTCAGTTTTCCACCACGACAAAATTGAAAGGTCGAATCATTACGGTGCTTGCGGATAATTTTGGTGGCGCGAGTCGTAATGGTCAGGCGGATAACTACGGAACTGTCTTCGCACACCGCAGCCAGTTAAATCTAGTCACCAGTTTCTCTGGACGCGATGAACTGTATCTGCGGCTTCAAGGCACTAATTTCATGGATGCTCGACCTAGCGGAGATACGGCTCCGGCCAACGATGTTCGGATTGGCTTGCAGTCGGGTTCGGATATGAGCAGCTCGATCGCCATGACGCTATTGAAATATAAAACGCCGATTTCTAAGACCTTTCGAGTTGCGATCGCGACCGGATCAAATATCGGTTTTGAAGACATGGAAATCAACACCGTGAATCCTCTTTCAAGCTACGCCGATGGCGCAATTTCACGCTTTGGGCGCTACAATCCCATCTATCGCATCAGCGGCGACACGGGCGTGGGTTTTTCCTGGGACTTTAGCCCCAAATGTGCCCTCCAAGGCTCCTATCTCGCCAGCCAAGCCAATCAACCGACCGCAGGCAAAGGACTCTTTAATGGCAACTATGGCGCTGCGGCCCAACTGCTTTGCAAACCCTCGCCGTCCAGCACCGTCGCCTTTACCTACGTGAACGCCTACGGAGACAACGGGTTAGGCCATGGCACCGGGAGCAACGCCTCAAACCTCTCCGGACGTGCCGTCTCGTCCAATTCCTACGGGGTGCAAGCCAACGTGAACGTCACACCCGGATTTCAACTGGGCGGGTGGGTGGGCTATACCCAGGCGAGGGCACTCACGGGCGCAGTGCGTGGCGACGCAGGCATCTGGAACTATGCCGTGACGATGGGATTCCCGGATCTGTTGGGTAAGGGAAACCTCGGCGGCGTCATTGTAGGAATGCAGCCCAAACTAACAGGAACATCGGCGCTGCTCAGTGGCTTAAACGATCGAGCCGATCGCAGCACGGGCTACCACGTCGAAGTCTTCCAGCGCTTCAAGGTCTCTGATAATGTCTCAGTCACCCCCGGACTCATCTACGCCACGTCGCCCGATCACAACGCCCAAAATAAATCCATATTAAGCGCCATTCTCCGCACCACAATCTTGTTCTAACGCATCATTTCCTTCGGTAGCACTGGGGCACCGTTTTGCTTTGTGCTACTTTTTTCGGAAATGGACTGCGCCTCAACCTTGACGATCGCACCGGGAGCTGTAGCGGCCATTTTAGGCATTGTAGGCGGCGCAATGGTTTGGGAGAGTTCGGATTGGAGGAAGAGGCTCCCGTCCTTGGCTGACTGGAGGACGGGCTTTAGGCCATCGGGGGTCGTTTTGTTGACGTCGGGACTGAAGTTCAAGGTGCGATCGATGGACTCGGTGGCCGCCAGAAAAGTCACGTTTGCAGCGGGTTCAAGATCGGCTGGAAGATCGCCAGAATTGAGCTGCCAAACTTCTACGGCTGCGCCGCCTTTAGCGTTGGGATTGAGCAAGTTGAGTTTCGTACTCCAGTTGCCGTCGGTGGTTTCGATGCGCTGACGGGCGATGACCGCATGGATGGGCTGGGTATTCGTCAGTGTTTTTGCCCCAGCTTTGGGCATAAGAAGCCGAACAGCTTGGACCGTAATGACGATCGGCAGTTTGCGTTTTTCCACTTCTGGCTGCGGGAGGTTTGTTCGTCCGCTCAAGGTATAGACACCCGATGCTCCATCCGGTGTCACTTGCAGCGTCATCTCTGGCGTAAATCTTTTACTGTTTGCGCAGCTACTGAGTGACCCAGCCAACATCCCCAAAAAAAGAACGATCGTACCCTGGCGAATAACCGGGCAAGTGACCAGTTTGTGAAGAACCTTAGGTTGAAACATAAACTTTGGGTGAAAGAAGTTGGGTTTGAAGGTGGGGTTGGACATAAGTAAACCGCAGAACTGAGGGCAATGGCAAGCTGACTGTACCTCAGTATTCCCTGTCTTGTGCTGGAAGACGGTGCCTCAGTAAAATTCCGGTAATGGCGATCGCTTTTAAACAAATGAGGGTAATCTGAGACGGTGGCATAGATGACGAATAGGTACCATCGTTTTTAGATTAATCCCTTTATTATTGATGGGTCCGACGGGCTAGACCAAGGTAACCATAATGGCTAATGGATTCAAAATGATGATGTGTAAAACACCGCTCTTTAAAACACTGCTATTAATGGGTTCCTCCTATGGGCGCTCCATGGCAATGCTGCTGATCTTGAGCAGTGCATTGATCCCAATGGTCGGCTTCGCAGGAAAGGCGATCGCGATGCCCCCCGAAGCGCTCCCTAATCCTCAACCTATCCGCTATCCAGTTTATGGTGCGCTTCCCTACGGCGCAAATCCCTACGCCCCTGCCCAAAGCCCCTATGTTGCAATGCCTTACGGGGGTCTGCCTGCTGGATATGCCTATCCTGCTTCTGTGGCCATGCCTATCCAATATCCTGCCGTTCAGTCTCAGTACGCCCAGCTTCAGTACGTCCAGCCTCAATTCATTCAGCCACAGTACGCCCAGCCTCAGTACCAACAGCCACAGTACTTACAACCCCAACAGCCACAGTACGCCCAGCCTCAGTACCAACAGCCACAATACGTACAACCACAGTATTTACAACCCCAACAGCCACAGTACTTACAACCCCAACAGCCACAATACCAACAGCCGCAAGCTGTTCCGCAGTATGGCCAACCTCAGTTTTCGCAACCCCAGTTTTCGCAACCCCAGTATCCACAATCTCAATATCCACAGCCTATTCAATCCCAGCAGCTCTTACCCGCTCAACAGCCTCCCATGGGCACAATGCCCAGTGTCTTACCACCTGCCCCCGGTCGCATGAATCCCTATGCCCCGCCTAACTACGCCATGCCGATGCCGCAGCAACTCATGCAGCAACCTATGGCGTATCCCATGCCTTACTACAGCTATGCCAATCCCTACGCCAATCCTTACGCGGCGATGCCCTACGTCCAACCGATGTCCCCGATCGTCGTCTTACCCCCTGTTGCCGCACCTGTAACGGTCCGATCGATAACACCTAACTATTACGCCGCTCCGCTGGGCTACCCGATCGTCCCTGGATATCTGGCCCAGCAGCCCCTCAAAACGCCCGTTGATAAAGACGGCTTTCTGATCGGACCGGGTAAAGCCCAACAGCTCCAAACCCAAAACCGTCCTCTCTTCCGCAGCACCGCCCTCACCAAACCCTCCGTGACCCTACAAGGGGCCTACGTATACCAAGGGGGCGACAGTTCAGCGCGGGCCAGAATTCAGGCGCTCTATCCGTTGTCCTCACGGGTATTATTTGGCGCGACAGTAGACCTCAGCACGGGGAACTCCTTTACGGACACGCCTAATGCGGGGTTGAACATCAATGAGCTATATCTGTCCACCTCACTTCCCGAGATCCCGAATCTCCGATTCACCATCGGACAGATGGATTTGACCTCCTATTTCGATCGAAATAGCTTTGCCAAAGACGGCACCACACACTTCTTCAATCCTATTTTTCAGACCAATCCCGCCCTCGCTGCGGTGGGCATCGGCTCTCGTCCGGGACTGTTGGTGAACTGGAGCTTGACCGACAACATTGAACTCAAAGGCGCAACGTTTTCGTCCTCTCGCAGCATTGGAGACTTTGCGCTGAACGGCTTTGCGGGAGAAGTCGGCTTTCGGTACGGTAACGCGATCGTTCGAGGCACTTATGCAACGGGTCGTGAATCGAGTTCCCTAGATGGCTTTAAGGAATCGGGCCAAGTCGCGCGCGGCGGCGGACGGTTTGGTCAACTGAAGGGCGATCGAGAAGAGGCGTTTGGCGTGAATGCGGAAGTCTTTATCCCCAAACTAAAAATGGGCGTCTTCGGTCGCTACGGTCGATATAACAACCTGGATATGGGCGAAGGCGGCGACACGGCTAGCGTGGGCGTTAGCTTCCTGGATCTCTTTGCCCCGGACGATCGGCTCGGGATTGCCTACGGTCAGGGCTTGTCCAACGATGCGCGACGGGTCTCGACAGGCGGCAAACGATCGGATGCGTTGGAAGTGTTTTATGACTTTAAGCTCCTGAATAATCTGCGCATGGGTTTCTCGCTCCAAGAACGCAACAGCTTCTCCGAACTCGTCGCTGGATTCCGCGTCAAAACCGAGTTTGACCTGACGCCCCGACCTAAGTAATTCCCAGACATCGCAGATCCAACACTCAGCGTTAGACCGTCATGCCACTAAATTTCCTGTACAAATCGTCGGTTCTCATCGCACTCAGTCTCAGCCTCACAGCAGCGATCGTCCTACCCATCGCTGTCCCGCCCGTCCTCGCTCAGGCCGCGATTCCGTTAGAAGTGCGTGAAGCCTACACTCAATTGGGTGCGGGACTCGTGGATCAGGCGATCGCGCAGTTCCGCACGGCCATTCAGCGCTACCCCAGCTCAGTAGAAGCCAAGCTCGGTTTGGGCATTGCCTATCGCCGAGCGGGAAAGAATGAAAATGCCTTTGAAACCTACCTGTCTCTTCTCGCCCAGGATCCGAAGAATGTTCTGGCGCTGCGATCGGTGGGATTGCTGGGTGGATATCGCACGGAGTGGCAAAAAAAAGGCATTGATGCCCTCACCCAACTACTCGCTATTAATCCTAGCGATACCGAAGCCCGTGCCCAACGTGCGTTGCTCTATGGATACCAAGGCAAATTTGCCGAATCGGTGAGCGATTACGATACCGTACTTAGAAGCGGCACTCCGACGCCGGATGTTCTCCTTGGCGCAGCGCAAATCTATACCTTCAGCGGCAATCCAAAACGCGGATTGGAATTGTTTGAGCAATACCAAACTACCACTCAAAAATCCATTCCCGCCACCGCCACGATCGCCTACGCAAAAGCGCTCCGAGCCACAGGCAACCCGGCCCAAGCTATCAGCCTGCTAGAATCTCTGCCCAATAAAGGCACGAATGTCAGCGTCCGATCGGAATTGTCACAAGCCTATCTTGCCAACCGCCAACCTCAGCAAGCCCTCAGTGTCCTCGATCCCTTGCGCAACCGCAGCGATACCGAATCCCGCCTTGCCCTCGCCCGTGCCCTGAATGAAATTGGTCGCCAACAGGGTCGCCCCGACATCCAAGCCGAATCGGCATCGCTTTACCAGCAAGCCCTCGCGGCCACCCCCAACCCGCCATCGTCCCAGGTCAAAGAAACCGCAGACGTCCTAAGCGGCATCCCCGGCCAAGAACAAACGGCGCTGAATCTCTTCCGTCAACTCGCGGCCCAAAACCCAGGCGATCGCGTCATCGCCCTCCAGCAATTGGCGCTCGAAGGCAAACTCGGGACCCTGCCAGCGGCGCAAATCGTCCAGCAAGTCCGAACCTTACTCACGCCCTTTCCCACCGATCCAGCCCAACAACAGGCGATCGCAGCAGCTATTTCCAGGCTCGACCCCGAACCCGACTATTTCCCCATCTACCAAGCGCTGCTGCAATCGGGCGTTGATGAACCGTTTCTTAACTTCCGCATGGCGCAATTGTTTATCGCCAGCAATGACTTTGGCAATGCGAGAGCGGCCCTTGCAACCTACAAAGCCACTCTAGCCGGATCCCAAGATCTGGCCCCGGATCTGTTGATGGCTGAAGTCGATCGAAAGGAAGGCAATTTAGAAGCAGCGGCGAGTCGTTACCAAGCCCTGCTCAACAGCGGCACCTCCGACAACGACGTCATCAACAGCGCCCTTCGCGGCATCGCAGGCATTCGTCTGAGCCAAAACCGCAGCGCCGAAGCCCTGTACCTCTACGACCAGCTCCTCGCCCGCAACCCCAACGATGGACCCACCCGGTTAGGCCGAACGGCGATCGCCTACCAAGCCAAACTGATCACCGAATTTGACGCCGATGCGGTGATTAACCAATTTCTCCAATCTCGCCCCACCCAAACCCCCAACGAACTCTTTACGTTGGCCGCACTGCTTCCCGCCCGAGACTACCGAGAACCCCTCTACAAAGCCCTCGCCGCTGCAAACCCCAACAACATCGACGTCCAAGTCCGCCTCATTCAGCTCCTTGCTAAACGGGATTCCTTCCAGGCCCAAATCATGGCTAACCGGGTGCTGGCCCAAGTCAAAGGCGGTACGGCCATCAGCGCCCTGTCCTTGCGTGGACGTCTCGCCGAAGCCCTAGGGAACCTCGATCAAGCTGATCAAGCCTACATTGCCATCCTCAATCTCCAACCCGATAACCTTGATGCTGTCTCTGCCCTGGGGGGAATCCGGTTTCAGCAGCGCCAGTTTGACTCCGCCGAACGTCTTTACCTGCTGGCCCTAGCCATGAAGCCGGAGAACAGTGCCAGCATTCAGCGAACCCTTGCCGACCTCAGTTCTTCCGCTGGCAAACCGTTGCAAGCTCTCGATCGCCTAGAAGCCCTCAAAATCCAGCAACAATCTATCCCCGGCGCATTTCCCGATATCACCCTCCAACAACGCCAACAGGAAATCCAGGAAGGCTTCCTCCAACAACGTGGCTTCCAACCGCCTTGGGAGCGATATTAAGATGATTGTTCTCAGAAAAACGCCCGCTCGTTTTATGGGGCTGATGCTAACCCTACTCGTGGGGAGTGGTGGAATGAGCAGTTGCCAGTGGCGACGATCGCGCCCCTCACCGCCGCCGATGACCGATCGCACGACCCCGCCTGAAGCCACTATTTCCCTCAAAGAAAGCTGGGACGCCTATCGCAAACGTTTTATCCAAGGCGACGGACGCATCATCGACTGGGAAGCGGAGGAAAAATCAACCTCTGAAGGTCAAGCCTATGCGATGTTTCGCGCCGTATTTGCCGATGACCGAGAGAGCTTCGATCGGACCCTGAAATGGTCAGAATCCAACCTCCAACGCCGCGACAATCAAGGCAAGCCAATAGATTCCCTCTGGGCCTGGAAATGGGGCAAAAACGCCAGTAATCAATGGGTCCAGCTCGATCCCAACTTTGCCAGTGACGCCGATATTGACGCCTGTTTTGCCCTAATTTTGGCGAGCGATCGCTGGAACCGCCCTGACTATCTCGCGCTGGCCAAAACTAAGCTCAAAGATCTCTGGAACTTCTCCACCGTCACTCGCGGCGACCAAACCTACCTCCTCCCCGGTCCCAAAATCGCCTTCCAACAGGGCGATCGCCTGACCTTGAACCCGTCCTATCTAGCCCCCTACGCCTTTCGGCTCTTTGCTCAAGTCGATCCCGATCGCGACTGGATGGCACTCGTGGACAGCAGCTATGCGGTCTTGGAGAACTCCGCCAGTCTGTCCAGTGTGGGATTACCGAGTGATTGGGTCAACTTTGATCTTAAAACGGGGCAATATAGTGCATTGGAATCAGGCAATCTACTCAAAACTCAGTACGGGTTTGACGCCACCCGTGTTTGGTGGCGCATTGCTCTAGACAGCGCAATCTTTAACGAGGCACGATCGATCACGTATCTCCAAACCCACCTGAAACCGCTTCAGAATAGCTGGCGAAAAGACCGAAAAATTCCCGCCCAAATCGATCTCCAAGGCAACCCTATGGTCAACTACGAAGCCACCTCTCAATACGGAATGCTCTATAGTGCGCTGAGGCAAGTGGATCCCAATATGGCTAAAGAAATCTATCAGCAAAAAATTAGCCCAACCTATCGATCGGGCTTCTGGGACAACGACAAAGCCTATTACACCCAAAACCTCGCTTGGTTCGGCCTGCTCGATCCCCATGACATTGCCCAAGCCATGAAAGGGAAGTTTCCACCGACTCCCAAGTGACTCTAATTGCGCCCAACGTTGCGTTCAAACCGAACTGCCAAAAGAATCGCCAAACACAACCGCCCAGCCCTTCACATAGTTGTCACCAGAACCCGTCCCATGAATAAGCGATCTTCTAAAGCCAAGAAACAGTTTACGAACAAGCTGAAGCTCCCGTCTTTTTCGTTCCTCCACATGGCGACCCGACGATCGCTGATTCTCTGCGGTCTGAGCCTCGTCACCGGACTCCTAATTGTCTTGGCCCAAAGCGATCGGACCTTTATCGCTGTGAGTCAAGGCGTTCAGCAACAGGAAGATCAAGTCATCCGCAATTTCAAGCTTCCCAACAACCCTGCTCCCGCTGCTCCCGCTGCCCCGGAACCTGCTGCTCCCGAACCCGCTACCCCCGCTGCCCCGGAACCCGCTTACGTTGCCCCGGAAGCTCCAGTTGCCCCTGCGCCCCAATCCGCCCCCGCACCCCAATCCGCCGCCCCTGGAACTCCTGCGCCCAGCCCAACCCCTAGCTCAACTCCCACTCCAACCTCCAGCCCAGCATCAACGGATTCAACTAAGCAAGATCCGCTGAAACAATCCGACCTTGCTGTCGCGGCTAACGCTGGACCCCCGAGCCAATACATTCTCGAATTCAACCGCAGTCCGGCGATCGGAAACCGCTTCCGACTTGAAGGCATCAACGCCGAATCTCGCCTAGGCTTCACCCGCCCCCGCAACTGGCAAGTCACCGGAGCCAAAGCCGTCATCCGTTTCCAGCATTCCCCCGGCCTGCTCGCCAACAAATCCAGCCTGATCGTCCGCATCAACGACACCAGCATCGGCAGCATCCCGCTCAATCTCAAAAACGCTCAAATCGGCGAGGCTGTTGTCATCATCCCGCCCAACCTGGTTCAAGACTTCACCGAAATCACCCTCGTGGCGCAGCAGACCAATAGCGAAAAATGCAACAATCCCACGGATAAAGAACTCTGGACCGAAGTCCTCCCCGACTCCAAAGTCATCTTGAACTACCAGCCTAAGGCGATCGCCCTTGACTTTGCTCGATTCCCTTACCCGGTTTTTGACGATCGCGCCCTCGACACCACCCAAATCAAATATGTTCAGCCCTCCAAGACCAGTGCCGAATGGCTCACTGCCGCCAGCCGACTTCAAGCCCAACTCGGACGGCTCCATGATTTTCGATCGATGGATACGAGCTTGGTTAAAGATGCTAGAGGACTCACCTGGACCGATCGGCTCATCGTTCTGGGGACACCAGATGAGCAGCCTGCACTCAAGGAGTTAAAACTGCCCCTGCCTGTCAGCAATGGTAAATTCCTGGATACTGACAAAATTGCTCTTCCTAATGACGTTGGCATTCTGATGCTCACGAACGCTCCTGGCAGCGCAAATCCTCCGGTCCTAATTATTTCTGGCAATGGCCCTGAAGGCGTCGCCAAAGCCGCTCAGTTCCTCGTCCAGCCGGATAGCGCTCAAATCGGCACCGGACAACTCATTCTCGTTAAGAACAAAAGCAGCGGCGAGAGCAAATCTCCTGGCAAGCGCGACTGGAAACGATTCACGCCGGGAGACGCGAAGTTTGAACTCTCCCGTCTCCTCGGCAATGACAACAAACCCTTCCAAGACGTGATGGTCCGTGGGTCCAACGCACCCCGCGTCGAGTTCAACTTCCGCGCCCTCCCCGATGACCAGTTCATCCGAGGCAGCAGCATGACGCTGAAGTACAGCTACAGCGCCCAAATCGACACCCGGAAGTCCACCGTATCCGTATTCATCGACAACATCGGCATCGGCAGCAAAAAACTCACCTCTGACAACGGCGGCACCAACGAAACCTTCACCCTCGATCTTCCGCCCAACCTCATCATGCCCAACTCCCGCATTGGCGTGGACTTTAAGCTGGTTCCCCAAAAACTTGAACAGTGCGGCCCTGCAATAGATCAACAGCTCTGGGGTACCGTCCACAAAAACACCGAGTTCAACCTCAACCGAGAAATTGCTGTCAGCTTGCCTGACCTGAAGTTGCTGACCTACGGCTATCCCTTCGCGGCTCCGCAGGATCTCTCTCGCACGGCGATTGTCCTTCCAGATAACCCGACGCCCAGCGACCTCATGACCTTAATGAAGTTCAGCGAACGCCTAGGCCGTATCAGCCAAGCCGAAACCGTTAAGCAGGAGGTGTACCTCGCTGGGAACTTCCCGGATTCGGTCAAAGAGAATAAGCATCTGGTCGGCATCGGCACCCGCGATCGGTTTCCCATTGCAGAGGTCTTTCAAGGAAAAGGCGGTGGCTTCCAGCTCATGGACTTTATCGGTCGAGGCTTCAAGCAAGCCCAAATCCAGAGCCTCCCCGACAGCGGCGGCGTGGTCAAGAGCATCCTGTCTCCCTGGTGGAAACCCAAGTCCGATGACGGGGACCAGCGAATTGTCCTAGCCCTCACCGCCCAAACAGAAGACGGCATGAAGCAGGTTCAGGAAGTCCTAAGCAAAGACGCTTGGTTCTCTCAGCTTAAAGGCGACACCACTTTAATCTCCGCGAACAAAGACACATCGCCCTATGACAGCAATGCCTACCAGTTCCAAACCCTAGACCAAGCCGAGCGACGCAATTCAGAAAACCTCAATTCGCTTAGCAAAATGCGTCGATTTTTCCAGAGCAACTGGTGGCTTTTGCCCACTGGAATCATTGGCCTCTCGGTCATCTTGTACGGAATTGCCCAACTTTATCTCAAGCGTGTAGCAGGGGACTCTAAATCATGATCAACTCACCGAGTGCTAGACCCAAACCCCGCACCAAAAGCGCCCGCATCGTGGCTGGCTTTGTTGGATTTATTCCCAAGATGTTCGATCGATTTTTTGCCAAATTTGGTCGAAGGCAACTTGTTCTGTTGATGGGACTCGTCTTTCTGTTGTCGATTCCCTTGATCATCACGCCACTTACGATTCCGCAACAAGGCATCATCGGCGCGTTCTTAGTGTTCATCGCCTGGGGGGTGACCAAAGTCGAGGAGCGCCAGTCCAGTAGCAATACTAGTGAATATCTGCACCTGTTCCTCGTGTGGTTGAGTCTGATTACCACCTTTCGCTACCTCTATTACCGCACCACTTACACCCTTAACCTGACGGGAGGATGGTTGGATGCCTTTTTCAGCATTATTCTTTATCTCGCCGAACTCTATGCCATTTTGACCATGGCGTTGTCGTTCTTCCAGACGCTGCGTTTGAAGGAGCGGACGTCCATTGATGTCAGCCACATTCCTGAAGCAGAGATGCCGATCATTGATGTTTATATTCCGACCTATAACGAGGAAGTAGAGATCGTCCGTAAAACGACTCTTGGAGCCGTGGCGATCGAGTATCCCAAGAAAAATATCTACATCCTCGACGACGGACGACCTGAAAAATACGAGACCAGCGATCCTCGTTATGCCGAATTCCGCGATCGCCGGGATCAGCTCCAGCAGATGTGCGTCGAACTCGGCTGTGAGTTGATGGTCCGCAATGACAACAGCCACGCCAAAGCCGGAAACATCAATACCGCCCTGCCCAAGACGCCCGGTGACTTGGTTCTCATCCTAGATTGTGACCACATCCCCACGCGCACGATTCTGAGAGAAACCGTCGGCTTCTTTCTCAACCCCAAGGTGTCCCTCGTTCAGACGCCGCACTGGTTCTACAACCCCGACCCCTTCGAGCGCAATCTCCAAACGGGCGGCACCATTCCCGTCGGCAACGAGCTATTCTACAAAGTGCTTCAAAAGGGCAACGACTTTTGGAATGCCGCCTTCTTCTGTGGGTCCGCTGCGATCGTCCGTAAAACCCATCTTCTCCAAGTAGGCGGCATCGCCGTGGAGACCGTCACCGAAGATTGCCACACGGCCCTGCGTCTGCACGCCCTCGGCTACGAGTCGGTTTACTACGACAAAATCATGGTGGCTGGACTTGCACCTGAAATGTTTTCAGCGTATGTCGGTCAACAGGTCCGCTGGGCACGGGGAATGGCCCAAATCCTCCGCATCGAAAATCCCCTCTTTAACCGCAAGCTCAAACTGACGCTGCCGCAGCGGATTTGTTATTTCAGCGCGACGTCTCACTTCTTCTTTGGCTTTCCGCGCTTGATGTACGCTATTGCACCGTCCCTCTTTCTGATTTTTGGCATTAATCCCATCCGAGGCTTGGGACTCGAAACCTTGGCCTACGCCCTGCCGCACATCGCGATCGCCACCTACGCAAACTTTATTACCTACAAGCACGTTCGGTTTTCCTTCTGGAACGAAATCTACGAATTTGCGATGTCATTCCACGCCGGAATCGTCACTTTCATGGCATTGATTAATCCCAGCCTCGGATCGTTCAACGTGACCGACAAAGGCTTGAGCATCACCAAACGGGTCTTCGATTGGGAGTCGTCTAAGGGGCTTGTGTTTGCAGGTGCGATCGTTCTGTCTTCAATTATTGCCGTGCCGTTTTGGCTGATTTTTAGACCCGACGCGTCTGAGGCGGTTCTGGTCAACTTGGCTTGGAGCTTCTTTAACTTTGTCCTGATCGTGGCCTCGATTCTTGTGGCCTTCGAGCAGCCTCAGCTTCGTCGCTCTCACCGTCTCGATCGTAAACTTGGAGCCGTCATCTACAGCCAAGACGACACGCTTAAAGGCACCACTATGAACGTTAGCGAAACGGGATGCCAACTTATTCTTGACTCCTGGGCCAATCTCCTCGATGAAGTCGAGATTGAACTCATTGGTGATTTTGGGGCACGCGCTTTTCTGAAAAGCCAGGTGGTTCGAGCCGTCCCGCTCAACGATGATCAACTGATCGTGACCCTAGATTTCATTGCTCCCAGCCGATCGCAAATCGATGCCCTCACCGTCGTCATCTACTCCGACGTCCGACAGTGGTATTCACAGCATCGGGAAAATAAAGACGATGCCTTTGGATCGATTAAGTTCATTGCCACGAGCTTGGCCCGTGCCTTCCAAGCCCTCAAGCCCGAATCCAACCAGATGCGTCTGCGTAAACCGATCGATGCTTACGCCCAGCTCTACTGGAAAGGCAGCTTTTACCGTGCCCACGCCGTTGAAATTGGCAATCGGAGCCTTCGTCTTGAACTCCAGCCCGGTGACTTGGTGGACGTCGATGAACTCAGAAAGACTCAGCCCCTCGTCGGTCTGCTTCTAAGCCAAGACAACGGAGACGTCTCTCCGCAGCGGCTTCTTGCTCAGGTCAATCAGGTCGGGACTCCGGGCGACAGGCTTACCATCGAGCTAGAGTTCCCCGAGCAAATCATGCAGCGTCAGGAAACCAAGATTCGCCAGTTGGTCAAGTCGCTTAATTAGCGGTGCGATCAATTTAGCGATGATGTTGACTTGTCTCTAGAACCCAGGGCGTGCTATCTCTAGTACGCCCTTTGTTTTGCGTGAGACAAGTTTCAGTCTCGGAATGAATTCGGTATGAATTTGGTCCCTCTCAATTTTGCCAAACGGTTAGGTTTTTCGGCTAATCTTCAAATCAAGCTTGATTTGCTGATTACCTTGGTCCAGCGTGACCTCTCAGCGCGGTACAAAGGCTCTGTGCTGGGAAACTTCTGGACCCTTATTCAGCAGCTTACTCAGCTCGTTATCTATACCTATGTCTTTGCTATTGTCCTCAAGGTGAAGCTCAACAGCATCCATCTTCCTCAGTCGCCTTTAGTGGGGAACAATTTTTTATTTGCGCTGTGGCTGTTCGCTGGACTCATTCCCTGGGGCGCGATTACCGTGAGTTTGATCTCCTCCTCCGGGTCGGTGATTGCGCAACCTAATTTGGTTAAGAAAGTTGTTTTCCCCCTTACGTTGATTCCATTGGTTCCGATCGTGACGGCTTTTATTGACAGCACGATCGGACTGGTGATGCTCATTGTCGCCCTCGGCCTATTTACCCAAACGGTTCACTGGACGCTTCTTCTCCTTCCGCTAGTCTGGATTCCGCAGCTCCTTCTCACGGCGGGTCTTGGCTACATAGCTGCTAGCCTTACGGTTTTTCTTCGAGATATTCCTCAGACGATCGGTATTGGGATTAGCTTCATTTTCTACCTCACGCCCATTATGTATCCGCAGGAGATGATTCCTTTGCCCTTTCGAGACTGGGTGCGCTGGAATCCATTTGCCGTAATTGCTGAACTGTATCGAGATTTGACCCTATGGGGAAGTTTGCAACATGGTTGGGAATGGATGTATCTCTGGGTGATGAGTATGGGAGTGTTTGTTTTAGGGACGTGGATATATCGTCGGCTGAGTCCTGCATTTGCGGATGTGCTTTAAGGCAAGACGCTACATCCATGGATTATAATGTTGAAATTAATTATTTGTGGAGAAGGAACCTGGCATATGGATGATGAAGTCGTTATTTCACTTTCAAACGTATCGAAATGCTTTCGGCGTTATGGAAAGCCCATCGATCGTCTGAAGGAACTTATCGTACCCACCAACCGATATGCTGAGGATTTCTGGGCATTAAAAGACATCACTCTCGATATCCGTCGCGGCGAAACACTGGGAGTGATTGGACAAAATGGATCTGGAAAAAGTACGTTACTCCAGATTATTGCGGGAACATTGCAACCCACTAGTGGGACCGTATCAGTTAAAGGAAGAGTTTCAGCACTTCTAGAGTTGGGGAGTGGATTTAACCCGGAATTCACGGGTCGTCAAAACGTATTCTTTAATGCCCGAATTTTAGGTCTAAGTCAATCTGAAATTGAAAATAGATTTGATGAAATTGCAGCATTTGCAGACATTGGGAGCTTCATTGATCAACCTGTCAAATCTTACTCTAGCGGAATGTTCGTTAGGTTAGCCTTTGCGGTTGCCATTCACGTTAATCCTCAGATATTTATTGTTGATGAGGCATTGGCTGTAGGAGATGTCATCTTTCAGCACCAGTGCATGAAAAAGATTCATGAATTAATGGAATCTGGTGTGACCACTCTATTTGTTTCGCATGATGCTGGAGCAGTAAAAGCTTTGTGTAATCGAAGTCTTATGATTCATGAAGGGAAGCAATATTTAGTGGGAAACCCTGATCATGTGATCATCGAATATCTCAAGAAAATGACAGCCTTAGAAAATGAAAGATACCCTTCTAAGAATTCAGGTAAACTTTCTGACTTAGATCCTTCAGATCCAGAACCTTTAGATTGGCCTCATAGTTCAAAAAATTTAGTCAGTAGTAGAGAGCAGATTTTAAGACAGTCTAAGACAATTTTAAAACTGGAAAATCATGATAGCAGACGAGGAAGTGATACAGCAGAGATTATCGGATTAGCACTATTCAATGAAAACGATGAGTGGTCAGGAATCACACCTATATTTCAATTTGATGAGAAAGTACGACTCGTCATAAAAATTCGTGCAAATACGTCCTTGAAATCGGTCATTCTTGGATTTTTCCTGAGAGACAAAAATGGCTATGAAATCATAGGTAGTAATACCTGTGAAGAAGGACATGAATTAGAAAACCTAAAGGCATTAGAGGAAATTGATATCATATTTGAATTTAATCTGCCCATTAAGCCAGGCTCCTATAGCCTGACTGCTGCGATCGCTGAAAACTATCTTGCTGGAACTTCAAATTGGCTTGATAATATTCTTATCTTACAAGTCATGCCTCCTCAAGATGGAAAGAATGTCTTTGGAGCAATGTATATCCCTATGGCTGTGGAGATCAATCGAGCTAGTCTTAAAGATTGACTATGATAAACCTGACCCTGCCATAATTTCAAATATAATGATGTAGAGTTTTAACATTTAGTAGAGCGATTAACACTCAAGAAAATGCTTCCTGAAAAACTTGATTTTAAGAACTATCCTAATCTCACTCACTCCGAGTTAACTAATTTGGATGAAAATAACAGTCTTCGCAAGCAGCTAAATTTCATCGGAAACGGTAAGCGCGTCTTAGAGTTCGGATGTGCCACAGGATACTTCTCACAATTACTTAGAAAAGCAGAATGTGAAGTGGTTGGCATTGAGATAAACCCTGATGCTGCTAAGCTGGCTAGTGAATTTTGTGAACAAGTAATTGTTGCAGACCTAGACTACGTTTCTATTTTAGATGTCTTAGGTGGTCAGGATTTTGATGTCGCTGTTTTTGGGGATGTTTTAGAGCATCTTCGTGATCCATGGGCATTACTTAGAGAAGTTAGAGCTATTCTGAGACCAAGTGGTTACGTTGTAGCTTCAATTCCGAATATCGCTCATGGTGCAGTCCGCTTAAGCTTACTTCAAGGGGAATTTAATTATTCTGAGCTAGGGATTTTAGATAACACTCATCTAAGATTTTTTACTCGAAAAACTGTGTATGAGTTGTTTGACAAAGCAGATTACGAAATTGAGGCAATTGATCGAACAATTATTCCAATTTTTTCAGGCTCTAACTGCATACCAACATTTAATCGGAATGAACTTAGTGAAGTAATTCTTCATCAGGTTGAATCAGCAGAAGATAGCGATACCTTACAATTTGTAGTTCGTGCCTTTCCAAAGTCGGTAAATACAAAATTTGATATTCTTAGAACTCGGCATGTAGAAGTCTTAGATTTAAATTTTTATTTACAGGCTGAATTAGATGAATGTAAGAGTGACCTAGAAGAAGCCTGCATTGAAAATATACAGCTCAAAATCGATATAGAAAACTGTCAAAGGATACTAGAGCAGACCTGCACTGAGCTTTCTGAGACTCAAGCCCAACACCAGAATATTCAGGATGAGATCCAGGCAGTTCAAGCTAATCTCCGTCAATCTGAACATCGTCATCATCAAGTAGAAACTTCTCTTACCTATCAGATTGCTCTACAGAGCTTGGAATACGAGGGCATCGTTAATTCTATGAAAAAGACTAGGATCTGGAGAATACATAATCTTATTTTGCGAATTAAAGCAAAAATCAAGGCGATCGTATCCTGATTTCATAGCTGAATGCATCTACCTTTAATTTTTATTATCGGGTATGAAGCGGTAAGAGCAAAAATCTGTATTGATGTGTGCCTTAGCGAAGTATAATACTATCGGTTTAACTCGTTACTAGCGTCTTAAACGTAGTCCATTATATGAACTTAGCAAACCTGTGCGGATTAGATCATGAATGAAGAAATAAGAGTTCAACTAGCTGAGGTGCAAAAAAGTCTACTTCATGCAAGTGCTCACATTGAGTGGATGGAAACTAGTAAGTTTTGGAAGCTACGAAAGCTGTGGTGCAAGCTTCGTAGTAAACTAAAGCATGTCTATCGGCGATCGACTCGCCTAACAGATCCAGAATTCTTATCAGTTTTACGCTCTCCCTTTTTAAGTGACTACTCAATTTGGCAACATCACAACACCCCGCGTTCAACTGACCTTCAGAGGATGACCGAGACTGTCGAAGTATTTCCATCAAAACCTCTCATTAGTATCCTTCTTCCAGTGTATAATCCGCCCCAAAAGTTTCTAGAAGAAGCTATTGAATCGGTCATAAATCAAGTTTATCCCTATTGGGAACTCTGCATTGCCGATGACGCGTCAACGTTGCTCTATGTCAAAAAGACCTTGGAGCATTATAGAAGCCGTGATCCCCGAATTAAAGTTGTTTATCGAGAGGAAAACGGCCACATCTCCAACTGCTCCAACTCAGCATTGGAGATAGCCTGTGGGGACTATGTTAGCTTGTTGGACCATGATGATGTGATGACTCCTGACGCCCTTTATGAAATTGTTCTACTTATTAATCGACGTCCAGAAGCAGATATGATTTATTCTGACGAGGACAAAATAAATAGTCAAGGCCTATTAGATGCGCCATATTTCAAACCAAACTGGTGTCCAGATTTTTTTCTATCTCAGATGTATACTTGCCATCTCAGTACTTATCGGCGCTCTATCTTAGATGAAATTGGTGGATTTAGAGTGGGTTATGAAGGGAGTCAAGATTATGATTTAGTTTTAAGATTCACTGAAAAAACAACAAACATTTTTCACATCCCTAAGATTCTGTATCACTGGCGAATTCATCCAGAGTCAGCAGCTAGCGGATCTGCCGCTAAACCCTATGCCTATATTGCAGCAGAAAAGGCCATCGCAGATGCTCTTCAACGTCGGGGTGAGTCAGGCATCGTAAGTGGAGTTCCGAAGTTATTGGGTCATTATGTTATTCGATACGAAGTTTCAGTGGCTGATTTAGTCACTATCATTATTCCGACGCGGGATCTTGCTGTCGTCTTAGATAAGTGCCTGAATTCCATCTTTAATTTGACTAATTATCAAAATTATGAGGTGATTGTGGTAGACAATGGTAGTGTTGAATATGAGACATTTGAAGTATTCTCACGCTGGGAAAAAGTAGAGCCTTCAAGATTTAGAGTTGTTCAGAACCACATTCCATTCAATTATTCAGAATTAAATAATGCCGCCGCTGCAATGTCTGAGGGCAAATATTTACTATTTTTGAATAATGACACTGAGGTAATTCATCCAGACTGGCTTTGTGCCATGGTCGAACAAGCACAACGATCGAGTATTGGAGCGGTCGGGGTTAAGCTTCTCTATTCAAACCATCTAATCCAACATGCTGGCATTATTTTGGGGGCTAATGGATTTATTGGTCATAGCCATAAGGAATTCCACAGAGATGACCCAGGTTATTTTGGGAGGTTGGGCGTCACAAGTAATTATTCAGCGGTCACGGGTGCTTGCTTAATGTGCCGGAGAGAGATTTTTGAGAGTGTTGGCGGATTCGACGAGAATCTTGCGATTGCATACAATGATGTTGATTTATGCTTCAAATTTTTGGATAAAGGATACCGAAATATTTATTTAGCTCATGTTGAGCTTTATCATCATGAGTCTATTAGTCGAGGTTCTGATAAAACCTACGAAAAGCACAAACGACTCACAAAAGAACGGGATTACTTGGAAGAAAAATGGAGTGAGTTACTTAAACATGATGCTTGCTACAGTCCAAATCTTGCTCAGAATCGAGAAGATTTCAGTATAAAATCGATCGAACCTAGCGCGGTTAATAAAGGCTATACGTCGAAGCCATCGTACCATTGAGGACTATTATGAAAACACGCAATGATAAGATTTTAAGCAACATAGATTATAGAAATACGATCGGCTTAGAGATTGGGGCATTGGCCAATCCAATCGTTACTCCAGATGTGGGGAATATCCGATATGTAGACCATGCTAGTACTGATATACTCAGAGAAAAGTACTCAAAGGATAGCAGTATTGATACAGATAAAATTGTTGATGTTGACTATATTTGGGGAGAGCGGTCCCTAATTGAGCTAACCCAAGAAGAAGCTCCTTTCGACTACCTGATCGCATGTCATGTAATTGAACATGTCCCCAATCTGATTGGTTGGCTGAAAGATATTAATAGTATTCTGAAGCCTGGAGGTGTTATTTCTCTCGCAATTCCAGATAAATACCAATGCTTTGATTACAATCGCGACATCACGCAATTGGGTGATGTTCTGGAATCGTATCTTAACGATCGTCGCAAACCTACATCTCGGCAGATTTTTGATTATCTTTCACGCGTGATTCATTGGGATCAGAAAATTTCTTGGGCTGGTCCTATTGAAGGTCTATCTGACCTTACAAATCTATACTCACTGACGACTGCTTGGGACATCACACAAGCCACCTTTAAATCAAACGAATATTATGATGTTCATTGCTGGGTATTCACACCCTACTCATTCTTTAAACTTTTGGAAGGGATCGCTGAGCTTGGACTTCTTAAGTTTGAACCGATAAGTTTCTACCCTACGACAGGATGTGAGTTCTTTGTAACGCTAAAGACAGTTGATTCTATTTCTCCTAAGAAAATTAAAGAATTTTATTCCTCCCAGATATCCAAAGACCCGAATCACATTCCTTCTGAAAAACTCTCTATCTCAAATGATGCTCTAATTTGCGAAGTTACTTTCCTAAAAAGGCAAATTACATTAATGAAGAATACCAAATTTTGGAAGATGAGAACATTATGGTTAAGAATAAAGCGTCATCTAAAGCTAATATCAGAGAATACTGATTGAACCATTTTCACAACAGCGGCACTATCCGATTTTCATACTAGAATGGTTTTGACAGCAAGAATGGAATACGGATTTAGGCTCGTAAATTGGCAGGTACTCAGAATACTGTATTCCTCTTTTAAACTCAATGCAGACTCCTTACTATCGTATAACGATTTTGCTTCCTGTTCATAATGAAGAACATAACTTAGAGCGTCTAATAAAAGAGATTGATTATAATTTTAATAATGAAAAAAATATCTCTGATGCACCATTTATAATCTTCATCGACGATGGCAGTACGGACCGATCGCGTGAAGTAATTCAGAATATTATTCATCTTAGAGGTCGTGGCCTGTATTTAGGTCTTTCGCGCAACTTTGGGCATCAGGCTGCTGTTATGGCTGGTATCAGAAATACTCCTCCAGAATCTATTGTTTTAGTCATGGACTCAGATGGACAGGACCCACCCCATATTGGGATAAAGCTTATTAACGAAATTCATGCAGGAATGGATGTTGCTTATGGCGTTAGGAAAGAAAGAATGGGTAGTAGTCCCATCAAACGATTTGCATACTGGAGTTTTTACCGACTCTTATCAACACTAACTCAAGTAGAGATACCACTTGATGCGGGAGACTTTTGCGCATATTCTTCGCAAGCGATAATACAGATATCGAAGATATCAGAGCAACATCCTTACATTAGAGGACTAAGAGCATGGCTGGGTATGAAACAAGTCGGCATTCAATATAATCGTCCAGATCGATATGGAGGTGACACAAGCTACGATCTAGATAAGTTAATCAAGCTTGCTTTAGATGGAATTATCGGGTTTTCTCTCAAACCGTTGCGCCTTTCATTGATTATTGGGGCACTAATTTTTGTTGTTTGCCTATTCTTAAGCATAATTTATTTAATTATTTATCTATTCAACATCTCTTTTTTTGGGATGTATCCCCGTGCTGCGCCTGGATTTACAACATTAATTCTAGCTGTCCTGATGTCAAGTGGCTTACAGATGATGATGCTTGGAATTCTGGGAGAATATTTAGGACGAGTCTTTGAACAAGTTAAAGACAGGCCGTTATTTATCATTTCAGAACGATTCGGTGATATTAATTCCCATCACATTTAGCTTGCTATAGCCAAATTTCTCATGGCATCAAAGTTTAACTTAAACTAAAATAGTGCTTAAATTATCTAATAAAACAGATCCTATTGAAAGTAAAAATAAACTTTATATTTTAGCCCATCTCTTAATCTAATAAGACAATTTGCGTCAATAACATACATTAAGCTACTATGGTATCTATCAGTCATTTAGATTAGGATTCTGAGTATTTGGTAATATGGAAGTCCTTAATGAAATCCATTTTTTGAACGAGCCATTGCCTGTAAGCATGGCAGACGAATGGTTTGTTCATGGTACTGCTGACCATTTCTGGGTAATGCACAGGAACCTCCTGATTGCCACTAAATTTTCTCACTGTATTAAATTAGCAGATAACATCGGAGAAATTGGTTGTGGAAGTGGATTAGTCTTAGATTTTATATCAAAAAAATTTAACAAACACGTTGATGGATTTGAGCTTAATCTTAAAGCTTTAAAGCTTTGCCCTAAAGTCAGCGGTTCACTATACATCTATGACGTTCTTCGTCGCCAAGAAGAACTCTTAGGAAAGTATAATTTCTTGATAATAATGGACGTCCTAGAACACATTGAAAATGAACATGAATTTCTATCTGCTGTAAGTGATCATATCTCACCTATGGGGTATTTACTCGTAGGTGTTCCCATGAGGCAGCATCTTTACTCTGCCTACGATCGTGCGGATGGGCATTATCGGCGCTATAGTCAAGAGTATTTAAAATTAGTAGTTGAGTCTTCTGGATTCGATATTGTTGATGTTGTTCAGTGGGGACATGCGTATCTCCCGTTACTTTTGCTTCGGAAATTGATTCTTGGAAGTAGAGTAACTGGTGATCAAGCCATCAAACAAGGATTTGCAATTTCTCCAATAATGAATAAACTGTTGGGTTTGCTCAAGTATTTAGATCACGTTCCATTTTTTAATATAACAGGGTCTTCTTCTATGATTTTGGCTAGAAAGAAAATAAATACGTAATGAGAAATAATTCACTTGACTTAATTAGGCTTGTGGCTATTCTCCTAGTCCTCGGCAGACATGCAGATATATCAGTACCCAAAGATGATATTTTTGGAACTGCTTTTATGCACTATTGGGCACAAGGCGGATGGGTTGGGGTAGATATTTTCTTTGTCTTAAGTGGATTTTTGGTTTCTGGACTGATCTTTAGAGAATGGAAGACACATCATACGATTGACTTAAAAAGGTTTATTACTCGAAGATTTTTAAAGATATACCCGAGTTTTTTGATACTGATATTATCGACAATAATAATTTCGCAAAAGACTGTAGAGCCTGTGGCTATTAAATCTGTTCTAGTAGAATTATTTTTTTTTCAGAACTACTTCCCAGGTATCTGGAATCATACATGGTCACTTGCTGTAGAAGTTCATTTTTATTTAATTCTAATTTTAATGTGCAAACTACTTATTCATCTTAAAGATAGAGGGGGAAATCCATTTAAATATATCCCTCCCATCTTCCTTTTCATAGCATTACTCAGTTTATATTTTCGGGGACAAGCTATAAATATTCAGCCTTCTACCTTCTATCAGAATTTTTTCCCAACCCATTTGCGATTGGACTCTTTGATGTTTGGAGTTCTGTTATCTTGGTTTTGGAACTTCAAAGATTTATCCTCATACCTTCAGAAACGATCTCTAAAACTTTTTTTAGTAATTTTAGGGTTTACCCTAATTACACCAGCATTTATTTTCCAACTTGATGTCACTCCTTGGATTTCTGTATATGGTGTGACACTCTTTTACGTCGGTGCTGGAATGATTATCTTAGGGTCTATAAATTCAAAAACTCTTTCCGAAGGTTTCTTTGCCAAAATTTCAAAGCTAGGATCCTATTCGTACTCAATATATATATGGCACATGATTGTAAGAGCATATCTAATACCTCAATTCTATAAATTAGTTTCCCCATTTTACAGTTCTATATCTTGGCAAACTAATGTATTTCTCTACATCACAGGATCAATATTCTTCGGATTAGTAATGGCATATCTTGTTGAATACCCTATTCTAATAGCTAGAGATCGATACTTTTCCAACAAGAATTTTCAATAGCCTATTTTCAAATAATAGATAGAATGAAGTATGGGATCCGAAATTCTCAACTATTTTCTAAAAACTACAAAAGTGCTATATTGCAAACCATTATACAAAGGGAGTCATAGACTTTACCATATGAAAAGTTTCCGCATCAATTCTACATATAAGTTTTTACTCAAAATAATTTCTTCTTACACAATACTTTTACCCTCTCTAGTAATTATTTATATTCTGATTGCATTTTCAGTTAATGTCCCAATCCTTGACCAGTGGATTGTACCTGGATTTCTGTTCAGACGTCTTGATGAAAACGGTTCTATAGGGTTCTCTGATCTTTTTGCTCAGCACAATGAAAGTCGCCTTGTCTTTTCACGAATTTTCTTTCTTGTGACTGCATATTTAACTCATTGGGATATTCGTTATGAGCTTTTGGCCATTTTCCTAGCTGCTTGCCAAGTTGCAATTAACATAGCTTCAATTCTTAGACGAACGATTCAAGATAGTAAAATTGCAGTATTTCTATCTTTTTCTATGGGCATGCTAGTCTTTTCGATTGCACAGTATGAGAATTGGATGTGGGGAATTCAACTTGTATATTTTATACCCATTCTCTGCCTAACGACAGGCATTATTATTCTATATTCCAATTTATCGTTGATTTGTAAAATAATTCTGCTACTGGTACTCTCAACATTGGCAACTTTTTCTTACTCAAACGGGATGCTGTGCTGGGCTTTGTTTCCTCTTGCATCAGCACTAATTCTAGATTGGAAATCATGGCAGAAATGCTGGAATGCTGTATTGATTTGGTTAGTAAGCACTGTTCTAAATCTTGGATTATATTTCTGGGGATATCAAAAACCTTCACATCACCCAAGTTTAGCCTCTGCGTTTACACAGCCCATAGAGACATTAGAGTTTGTACTCGCATTTTTAGGATCGCCGCTGAGTGGTGGGAATTTAATGCTCGCTGTGGCCATTGGAGGAATGAGTATCTTGCTCGCAGCTTTTGTTGGCCTACTAATCTGGAAAACCAAAAATAGAGAAGTTGTTAGGTTGTCAGGTGCTTGGATCACGATCGCAGCTTACGTACTGTTGAGTGCTTTGATTACGATGGTAGGACGGCTAGGATTTGGGATGGCTATGGCGTTATCACCTCGCTACACAACCTTTTCTTTGTATTGGTATGTTGCTTTATTGGGACTATTAGGCGTAACGATGGAAAATTTAACATCCTTACCATCTTCAAAAAAATTGTTGAGAAAAATTAAGACTAAATCTAAATCTTGGATCGCATTGATTAGTGTCACATCTATTTTCCTTTCTCTTCACATTCTAGTGCAGCCAGCTTATCTTGAGGCACTTGACTATACTGTTCGAAATCGCCTCTACGCCATGTCTTGTCTAAGCTATATTGATTACGTTGATGATATTTGTGTCCGTGATTCAATCTATCCTGTTTTAGAGCTTCTTCCAGGGAAGAGCCTGAGTCCGATCGTTGAAAGCGCTAAAAAATTAGGTATTCTGACGAATGATAGATTTGCAAAAAGTCCTCTGCTAACTTTGGATGAGCGAAATATTACGGAGGGGCAATATGGTTATTTCGATGCAATGAAGAAGACATTTCCAGGAAAAACCTATCAAATTGGCTCGCTTAGTATTCCCGCAGCGTTAGATTCAGATACCTATCTCGTGTCAGGATGGTCAATTTTATATGGATCTCAAAGAGCGGCAGATGCAGTCCTCTTGGCATATCAGGTAGAACCCCAAAAAATCAACTCTCAGAACATTGTGTTAGATCAATATCGTGTCTTTGCAGTCTCATCAGTACAAGGCGATCGTCCAGACATTGTAAAGGCTAAATCAGAAGGAGGGTATCTCCGATCGGGCTGGCTTACACAATTTAAGCGATCATCTTTACCTAAGCAAAGGCTCCGTATCCGAGCTTGGTCTTACGACGCCCGAAATAAGATCGCTTATCCATTGGCAGGAGTTCAAAATTTAGATGCTTCTGAATCGCAATAATGCTGTCCCCAGAAGATGGCTAAATTAAGCTCAAAAGATATGTACCGATCGATCCTTCAATTCCTCATCCGCACTCTCAAAACTCCACATTTCTCACGCTTCCGCCCGACTTGGGACAAACTTAAACGTCATTTCGACTACCCAAAATGGCAACAACTCCAAACGCGATCGCCCACCCAAAGGCTCCCACATCATCCTCTCATCAGCGTCATCCTGCCCACCTACAACACTCCATCCGCCTTTCTCAAAGCAGCGATCGAATCGGTCATCGACCAAAGCTACCCGGATTGGGAACTTTGCATTGCCGACGATGCCTCGACTGAACGGCACGTTCGTGAACTCTTAACGCAGTACCAGGACCAAGACGATCGGATTAAAGTCACCTTTCGCCTCCAAAACGGACACATTTCGGCTTGCTCTAATTCGGCGCTGGCGATCGCCACTGGAGCATTTGTTGCACTGCTCGATCACGATGATTTGCTCAGCCCTGATGCCCTTTATGAGGTGGCCGCGTTGATCAATCAGCATCCGGAGGCAGACCTGATCTACAGCGATGAAGACATGATCAACTCAAGAGGACGCCGTATTAAGCCCGTCTTTAAGCCCGACTGGTGTCCCGATTCTTTTCTTTCTCGGATGTATACTTGTCATCTGGGTGTTTATCGTCGTAGTCTTCTGACTCGGATCGGTGGCTTTCGGGTGGGGTCCGAAGGGAGCCAAGATTACGACCTCGTGCTTCGCTTCAGTGAGCACACCCCACATATTTTCCATATCCCAAAAATCCTGTATCACTGGCGGATTCACCCCACCTCCTCCGCAACCAACACCACCGCCAAGCCCTATGCCTACGAAGCAGGACGCAAAGCCATTCACGATGCCATTCATCGTCGAAATGAACCCGGACAGGTTTTGGAGATTCCTGGCTACCCTGGACGCTACACCGTTCGATATCAGATTTCAGACCCTAAACCTGTCAGCATTATCATTCCGACCCGAGACCTTGCGCCGATGCTCGATCGCTGCCTCACCTCCATCACCCAGATCACGACTTACCCTCATTACGAAATCATCCTGGTTGATAATGGCAGTCAGGAATCCAGCACCTTTAAGCTGTTCAACAGGTGGCAGGAAACGCTCGGCGACAGGCTTCGCATTTTGCCGTTAGATATCCCGTTCAACTATCCCACGCTCAATAACTATGGAGTAGACCAATCAAAAAGCGAGTATCTGTTATTTCTCAACAACGACACTGAAGTTATTTCGCCCGATTGGATTACGGGGATGGTCGAGCAGGCTCAGCGATCGAGCATTGGAGCCGTGGGTGCTAGATTGCTCTATCCCGATAACACCATCCAACATGCCGGAATCATCGCCGGAATCCGAGGCGGTGTGGGGCATAGTCATCGCTATTACCCCAGCTCGGCAACAGGATACATGGACCAAATCAAAACCATTAGCAACTATTCAGCCGTCACCGCTGCTTGCTTGATGTGTCGTCGGGAGTTATTTAATGCGGTCGGCGGGTTTGATTCGAGCTTTGCGGTGGATGGCAATGATGTGGATCTGTGCTTCAAGTTTTTAGAGGCAGGATACCGAAATGTTTATCTGCCCCATGTGACGCTCTATCACCACGAATCTAAAAGCCGAGGCTACAACGACACAGCGGAAAAACGATCGCGCGGGCGGGAAGAACGCGATAGGTTAGCCCAAAAATGGCGATCGCTTATCGACCATGACCCCTGCTACAGTCCAAATCTCAGCCGTCAGGATGGAAATTACAGCCTACGAATAGAGTGACCGTCAAACTGGGGAACTTTATAATGGTAAAGAGAAAATAGATATCTGTAATTCGTTATGACTAAGAATGCACTGATCACGGGATTGACCGGACAAGATGGCTCTTACCTGGCCGAATTACTCTTAGAAAAGGGGTATGAAGTGTATGGACTGGTCCGGCGATCGAGTTCTAGTAACTTAGGCCGGATTTCTCACTTTAGTAAAAACGTGCATATTCTTTCGGGTGACCTGCTGGATCAATCGTCACTCATGGACGTGATTACCGAGTCTCAACCCGACGAAATCTACAATCTGGCGTCTCAAAGCTACGTGCCGCTGTCTTGGACTCAACCCGCCCTCACAGCAGAGTACACGGCTCTAGGCGTCTCCCGGTTGCTGGAGTCGATTCGTCGGTGTAAGCCGGATGCGAAGTTTTATCAGGCGTCGAGTAGTGAAGTGTTTGGACAACCCGATGAGTCGCCGCAGACGGAGCGCACGGCGTTTCGTCCGCGTAATCCCTACGGCGTTGCCAAAGCCTATGCCCATTGGATGACCGTTAATTACCGCCAGCAGTACAAGCTCTATGCCTGCTGTGGAATTACCTACACCCATGAATCGCCTCGTCGGGGCACGGAGTTTGTGTTTCGGAAGATTACGCGGACAGCGGCGATGGTGAAGCTGGGGATGGCCACGGAGCTAAAACTTGGGAACCTAGACGCTGTGCGGGATTGGTGCTACGCAAAAGATGTGGTGAAGGCAATGTGGCTGATGTTGCAACAGGAGGTTGCGGATGATTACATTATCGCGAGCGGACAGGTGCATTCGGTCAAGGAGCTAGTGAGCTATGCCTTTGAGACGGTGGGCTTGAACTGGGAAGACTATGTGTCGGTGGATGCCGATTTCTATCGTCCGGATGAAGACGTCCAGTTAGTGGGTTGCCGGGATAAGGCGAAGCGGGATCTCCATTGGGAACCGGAACATTCGTTGAAACAGCTCGTGGAACTGATGGTGGAGTATGAGCTGAAAGATCTAAGCGATTCGAGGCGTTAAAGATCTCGAAGAAAGCCCCCCAGCACCTAATTCTGGGGGAGCAGCAAAAGGTTCGTAACCGATCGCCCCATTTTGGGATTACTGACAGTGATCACGTTAGTGTCAGCCCACTCATGGTTTATCAGTTACGCATTATCGATATGCCCGAGACCGAGCGCCCTCGTGAACGCCTTGCTGCCTTGGGGTCTCGGGTGTTGTCGTCGGCAGAACTGTTGGCGATTTTGTTGGGGACGGGGCAGGGGGCGGGGAAGCTCTCGGCAGTGGGACTGGGCCATTTGATTTTGAAAGAGTTTAGTGCCTTTAACCGAGATCCAATAGCCGTCTTGCGGGAAGCGAGCCTCGCCGAACTGACCCAAATTCATGGCATTGGTCCGGCTAAGGCGACGACGATTTTGGCGGCGATCGAACTGGGGAAACGCGCCTATCAATTTCGCCCAACGGATAAAATAATCGTCAACGATCCGTCCATCGCAGCAGCGGCATTGAGCGGTGAACTGATGTGGCGATCGCAGGAGCGATTTGCGGTGGTGCTGCTGGATATTACCAATGCCATTATGGGGAGCAAAGTCGTTACGATCGGGACCGCGACCGAAACCCTAGCGCATCCGAGAGAAATCTTCCGTGAAGCCATTAAGCAGGGTGCGGCGCAGATTATTATTGCCCACAACCATCCGTCAGGCAGCTTAGAGCCAAGCCGAGAAGACATTGACCTGACCAAACGATTGCTGGAAGTGGCCGAAATTGTGGCGATTCCGGTGCTGGATCATTTAATTTTAGGCAAAGGTGATTTTGTTAGTTTGCGTGAAAAGACAGCCCTTTGGAATTCATAGGTGCGCTAACGTTTTTGAAGTGGCGTCACCATCAGCCGAAATGCGCCGCCTGCCGTTTCGCCAAACGATCGAACCCGCACAATGTAGGATCCCGTTTTGACCACCCGCATAAACAACAGTGAGTTTGAGGTGCCGTCGGGACCATCGTCATTCTCGGCCACCGTCACGCCCTCTTTGGTCATCAGAACCACCATGGGATCGAAGGTTTCTGACATGAGGTCGATCGCCACTTGATCCCCAGCTTTAAGGTCGATGGCATAGTCCCGCGCAAAACTTCCCTGTCCGGTGGGAATATCGCGATCGCTCAGGGTGTCCTTAAGTTCTTGCCCGAGGATAAGGGGCAATGGGTTGTACACCAGAGCGGCAATGCTAGGAAGTGCCGTTAAGAAAATGGTCCCGATAGCCAAGCCTAACCGAGAGGTTAGATCGTTAGAAACCCGAGAAAATTGATTGGTCATTGAAGCCTGTCTCATGTCATCGTCTCAATTCGCAGAAATTATTTTGCAGCAGTCAGTCGTTTTTCTAATTCTGTCACTGGAACGGCACCCGAAAGTGGTTCCCCGTTGAAAATCATAAATGGCGTCCCTTCAATGCCTAGCGACTCACCCAGTTTTTGATCCGTTTCAATGGCGCGGGTGGCTTGAGGCGAACTGCGATCGCGATTGAACTTGGCGATATCTAGGTTTAGGGTTTTGGCAATGGCACCATAGGTTTCGTCATTCAAATTTTTTTGCTGGTCAAATAGTGCATTGTGATACTCCCAAAATTTACCCTGCTGTTGCGCGGCCCAAGAGGCTTTGGCGGCAGGAAGAGCTTCAGCGTGGATTTGGGTCAGGGGAAAATGTTTGTAGATCAGCTTGACGCGATCGGGATATTTATCGACAAAGGTCTTAAGGTTTTTTCGAGCGGAGGCGCAGTATGGACATTGAAAATCTGAGAACTCGACAAGCAGTAGTTTGCCCTCGCCATAGGTTGGAGACTGGCCGATCGCGACTTTTGGATCAGTCTTGAATTTTTGAAAACCCGTCTGTTGAGCTTGCTGGGCCTTAAGTTGTTCCTCTTTTTGATACTTCCGCAAGGTGTCTAAGACAACCTCCGGATTTTTCCGAATGACCTCCAGCACCTGCTTCTCAAACTGCGAATCCACCTTTGTATCGGCCTTTGCATCGGCCTGGACGGGGGTCTGGGTGCAGCTTATCAATAGCAGGGATAAACAAAGGGCGACGAGGAATGATGGTGAAGTCAGAGAAAATAATTTCATCAAAGATAGTCCAGGGAAAAGTAGCTATAGATGTGGCCAGACGGAAAAAATTGTCTCACGAAACCGCTAAATCTGCGTCGGGTCCACCCCGATCGATCGCAAGTACTCGGCCATTCGATTCGATCGATCGCGTTCGAGAGTCACCTCTTGAATGGCTTGGTCAGCGCGTTGCTGCTCTTGATTTGCACGGAGTTCTTCGAGATCTGCCCGTTTGCGTTCGACGTCTGCGACCCGATCGAGTTCGACTGAACTGAGGAACCGCCGATCGTCAGGACGATAGATTTCTAGGTCGCCATTCGCCTGCGTAAATCGAACGCCCAATAAAGGACTCACCCAGCCTTCCATGTTAGCGATCGCAATCAACTGATCCCCACTCCGAATCCAGCCTGTCAGACGAAATCGGTCGGGATCGTAGATGTAATATTCCTCGACGCCATATTTCTGGTAGAACTCTCGTTTTTCGGCCATTTCTCGCTTGGTATTGCTGGGCGATAGGATTTCAAATGCGACTTGGGGACCGATGCCTTTTTCCTTCCACTGCTGGTATGAACCGCGATCGCCTCTAGGCCGACCGAAAACTACCATCACATCGGGAGCTTGGCAAATCTGTGAGTTTCCCTCCACCGGATACCACATCAAATCGCCCGCAATGAAAACATCAAGATTTGCTGCGAGCCAGATCTCTAGATTTTCCTTAATCGTCACAATCCAGCGATATTGTCGGGTGTTGTCAGACATGGGTTTTCCATCACTTTCGGGATAAAACAGCGCTTGGGTCTCTACGATCGACGCGTAATTCATGGGATTACCTCAAGAATTGAGAATTGAGAATTGAGAATTGAGAATTGAGAATTGAGGATTGGGGATTAGGTTGCGGGGAGGATTTTGCCGATCGTGCGGTTTTCGGGGGTGAAGGTTTCGGTGGCGACGCGTTGGATGTCGGCAGGAGTGATGGCGTTAATGGCGTCCAGTTGTTTGAACAGGTTGCGCCAGGTGCCCGTTTTGATTTGGTATTGCATCAGCGCTTGGGCCATGCCGCTGTTGGAGTCGAGCGATCGGAGTAACGAGGCTCGGGCATTGGTTTTGATGCGACTCAAATCCGTGGCTGAGACGGGTTCGGTTTTGAGGCGCTGGATTTCGGTCTGGATTCCGTTTTGGACCGATTCGAGCGTTTGTCCTGGGGCCGAGAGGGCGTAGAACATGATGAGGTTGGGGTATTTATCGCCGGGGAACCCGTTGAAGCCTTCGGCGGTGAGGGCGATTTTTTGGGTTTCGACGAGGGACTTGTACAGGCGCGAGGTGCGTCCGTCGCTGAGGAGAGAGGCGATCGCTTCGTAAATGGCATTGTCAGGATGGTTGAGGCTGGGGCGATGATAGCCTTCGAGGTAAATGGGTTCAGATTTGAGCTTGAGTTCGACGCTGCGGGTTTCGGTTTGGCGCGGTTCGACGGGGATGTCGCGCTTGGACCCTACGCGCTTAGCGATGCGACCGAAATAGGTTTGAGCGAGGGTTTTGACGAGGGTGGGATCCACATCACCAACGATCGCAAAGGTGAGATTGTCTGGCGTATAGAATTTCTCGAAGAAGGCTTGAATATCCCCGCGAGACATGGATTTCACATCATCAGAGAATCCGGCGACGGGCTGGCGGTAAGGGTGAACTTTGAAGGCAGCTTGAAGATAGTCTTCGATTAATTTGCCAATGGGCGAGTTGTCAATCCGCATTCTTCGCTCTTCTAAAATGACGGCTTTTTCCTTAAAGAACTCCCGCAAAACTGGGTCAAAGAAGCGATCGGACTCCAGTGACATCCAGAGTTCTAGCTTATTGGACGGGAAGCTGAAAAAATAGTTGGTTGCATCAGCGGACGTCGTGGCGTTGAGACCGACACCGCCATATTGCTCAATCAGTTGCCCAAATTCGTTTTGCTTGGAAAGTTGGAGCAGTTCTTGATCCACCTGCTGGAATTCGGCCTGAAGCTTCGCGGTTGTTTCGGGATCTTGCTTGGACTCTTTTACTAATTTAAGTTGCTCAAAAAGCTGATCTTGTCGATCGAGTAGCGGCTTTTCTTTGGCAAAGTCGCTGGTTCCGATGCGCGTGGTGCCTTTGAACGCAAGATGCTCTAGAAAATGAGAAATCCCTGTTTTGCCGACTAGCTCATCCGCTCCGCCGACGTCTGCGTAGGTCAAGAATGAGATGACCGGGGCATTGTGACGTTCGAGGACGATGAATTTCATGCCATTGTCAAGCTGAAACTCGGTCACATTTTGAATCACCCGATCGAGATAGGGCTGAATCGAAGCGGGTGCTGTGACGTCTGGCGGCGAGGTCTTAGGCGTAGGAAATTGTGTTTGAGCTTGGGCTGGAACGATGAGATTAATCCAGATCAAGAGTGTAGCAAGTAGCGCTGAGATCAAACCTGAGACCGGACCTGAGACCGAAACGGGCGTCGAGACGGGTGTAGATCGATCGCTATTTCGGCTAACCCAACTATTTCGATGTTCCTGCTGTCCCATGATGTGCCTGCAAACCAAAATATGCGAGTGCTCCCATTATGCCAAAACAAGACCCAAACAAGGTCTGCGCCATGGAACTTCAATTCGTTTCTTTTGGTAATACAACTTTACAGGTCGTTACAATCATAGCTATAAGCAATTTAAACCCAACTACTATGACCTTCCTTCGCACGACCCCGCCCACGGTTGAATTTGTAGCTCGCCGCCTTTCCACGATTTTGGCTCTGGTCATTCTCACCTTGACTCTGATCGCCGCTGTGACAGGCATTTTGATGGCTTTTTACTACCAGCCCATGGCCATTTCAGCCCATACCTCACTGGAATTCATTGACAATGAGGTCAATTATGGCTGGCTCGTCCATCGGCTGCATGACCTCGCTGGCAATGGCTTGGTGGCGTTGGGCTTGGTACAGATTGTGGCTTTGTTTATTGGACAACGGCAACGGTTAAGTTGGATTGGGGCGTGGTTTTCGGGGATTTTATTCACCCTGTGCGCGATCGGTCTAGGCTGGACGGCGATGATTCTGGACTGGTCGCAGTTGGGATACTGGCGCTTGAAGGTGGAACTCGGGACGATCGAGTCGATTCCATTCGTCGGAAACCTGTTAGCGCAAATTCTCACGGGGGGCAGTGTCAGTAGCCAAACGGTGGGTCACATGTTTGCGATTCATAGCTACGTGCTGTCGCTGGGGGCTGTGGTCCTATCGATTGGGCATTTGGTCAGTCTTTTGTATCAAGAGCGGGAATCGAATCAAGTTTAGTCAAATCTAACGATCGCCCGGATATTCAGCAGTTTGGTACAGTGCGGTTTGGTATAGAGCAGCTTTATCTAGAGCAGTCGCTGACGGTAGATCACATAGCCGTCAAACAACGCACTCACCAAGGCAAACGCGCCGCCAATCACCATTAAGCCTTCCACGGGTCGTCCTGCGCCAAAGGTGGCTAGAACATCTACAACCCCTTGAAAACAAGCTTGACTCACCCAGGCCACTCCGGGCAGATAGGATCCCAAGCCCAACCCAATCATGATGGCACCTACACCGAGCACCGGAACTAGAAAGCCCAGAGAACTCGCCACACAAAGCGATCGAAGCAGTATTAACGCAGTGGATAGGACAGTAGTCATGACGGGGATATCCAGATAGAGAAAGAGAACTTTCCTTAAGATAGGGGGCAATTTCCCGTTCTGTCGTTCCCCGTGAACATTCGTTAGAGTTAGATAAGGAAGTACACAATGTTAAGAAATTATTGAGAATATGAGAAATGACAGCGGACTTTTAGATGGGCAGTGCTGCGAAGAGTGTCTTTTCTAGGCGATCGAGTGCCGCGTCGAAATCATCATTCACGATCGTGGCATCAAATTCGTTGGCTGCATCAATCTCATCTTGGGCGTGGCTAAGGCGACGGGCGATCGCTTCATCGGAGTCTTGGCCGCGTCCTCGAAGCCGACTTTCTAACTCTTCGATAGACGGCGGTAAAATAAAAATTCGGTAGGCCGTTGGGAAGGTCGCTCTGACTTGACGCGCCCCTTCGAGTTCAATCTCCAGAATCACCCACTGGCCTGCCTGAAGTTGGGCCTCGACGCTTTGGAAAGGCGTCCCATAGCAGTTGTTCGCGAACTCCGCCCATTCCAAGAATTCTCCGTTACTCACCATCGCGTCAAACTTCTGACGGGTCAAAAAGTAATAGCTCACGCCATCTTCTTCACCGGGCCGGGGCGATCGCGTTGTGGACGAAATGGAAAGACATAGTTCTGGATGGCGAGCTAAAAGAGCCTTTAGCAGCGTCCCCTTCCCGACCCCGCTAGGTCCTGTTAAGACAATTAACCGTCCTGGCAGGTGGGTCTGCTGGCTCGTTCTCAGGTCAGGCGATCGGGTTTCTGCTGCTCCTTGGGCGCTATCAAGCTCAGTACCTAGCTCAATAATGTCAAACTTAACATCTGCGGCGGTGAGTCTTGCGGCTGTAACCATCGTATTGTCCCTACCTGGATGTCCTTAAAGTTTAGATGCTGTTAGTTTGGCATAATAGCGGACCGGACCCGATCTTCACCACTCCCTCAATCAATGTCTGATTCCCAAAATAGCAAAGGCGACAAAATTGATTATCTTTGTCGCCTTTGCTATTTTTAACAGTAATCAGCCGATTAGTATCGGAACTTCAAGGAATTTAACCTGCTTGATTCAGCCGCTCTCAGCCGTTCTCAGCATCTCAATAACTCAATCATCAAGATTGGATTCCTTGCTCGTTACAAATCGATTGGCGACGGTTTCAGGCTGAATCGCAGACAGAACAACGTGACCTGAATCGGTAATAATGACGGCTCGGGTCCGACGTCCGTAGGTGGCGTCAATCAACTCACCTCGCTCTCTCGCATCTGTGATAATGCGCTTGATGGGTGCGGATTCGGGACTCACGATCGCAATCACGCGATTCGCAGACACGATGTTGCCGAACCCAATATTAATTAGCTTAATGTCGGTCATAGGGTTAGATGAGAATGCAGGGCATAGAGCACATTCGGAAGTTTTGTTTATCGTAACTACAAAAATGTGTATTCAACAAGTTTAGGGGGAAAACAGCGAAAAAATCTGTATCTGTGGAACTAAACTAAGCAACGACATCAGTTTTCTTCATCCGTCGCCTTGATGTTTATACCGCTTCATCGGAAAATGTAAAAACCCAGAAAACACAGAATTTGGGTCATTTATCGGGGGTTTGCATGGCAAGGCAAGCTCGGAAGACGCCGATCGAAGGTTTGATAATTTCACTATTATTCATCAGTTAAGAGAGATTTAGTGTGCAGCCTGTAGATTTCACCACGTTAAGCGCGTCTTGTTATGATCTCATGACAACGGGTCTCCCTGCCCGTCTAGAGCAGGTTCACCAGCGCGATCGGACGACGCTTTGCTTGGCGTTGCGGACGCTGACGGGTCGTGACTGGCTAACGCTTTCGTGGCATCCTCAGGCGGCTCGACTTCACATTGGAGAGGCTCCCCCTCGGACACCAGACACCTTTACGTTTAGTCAGCAGCTTGTGCATCAGTTGGGCGGACTGGCGCTGTGCGAAATTGCGATTGTCTCTCCCTGGGAGCGGGTTGTTGATTTGCGGTTTGCTCAGCGTCCGGGGGATCCGATCGAGTGGCATTTGTACTTAGAAGTGATGGGTCAGTACAGCAATGCGATTTTGGTGAATGATGCTGGGGACATTGTGACGGCGGCTCATCAGGTGAGTAGTGCGCAGTCTACGCTCCGGCCCATTCAGACAGGCGATCGCTATACCCTCCCACCGAAGTCATTGCTTCCGGCTCCGAGCCTAAGTGAAGGGTTTGACTCTTGGCACAGTAGGCTGGCGTTAGTTCCGACAACGCTGAAAAAACTCTTGGTTCGTAACTATCGTGGCCTAAGCACGGCGCTAACGCTGGAACTCCTTGGACAGGCTGGATTGGATCCGAGTCTTAATAGTGCTGATTTAGGTCCGATCGAGTGGCAGCAATTATTTGTGGTCTGGCAACGTTGGCTGACGAATCTAGAATCCCACCAGTTTTCGCCTCGGCTGACGACGCAGGGTTACAGCGTACTCAAACCTGGAGACCCGGACCCAGATGAATCTTTAGTCCCGTCCCTAGCTCCATCCCAAAGCCTTCAAACCATTCTCCAGAGCTACTACGGCGGGGGACTAGAGACACAGCAGTTTAAACAGCTTCATCATCAGCTTCAACAGCGGCTCAAGGCGATTTTGGGTAAGCTCTACACCAAGCGGGACGGGTTTCTAGAACGGCTGAAGGAGAGCGATCGCGCAACGGACATTCGGACTCAGGCTGATCTGTTAATGGCTCATCTCACCGAATGGACGCCTGGGATGAACGAATTGATCGTCACGGATTTTGAAACGGGCAATCAGGTTGCTATCCCTCTAGCTCCCGATCGAACTGCGGTTCAAAACGCGCAAGCCCGGTACAAGCAGCACCAAAAGTTCAAGCGATCGCGCGCTGCTGTTACGCCGCTTCTTGGCGAGGTGCAAGCCGAGATTGCCTACCTTCAGCAGGTCGAGACGGCCTTGCAACAGCTCGAACCTGAGTCAACTCGTCCAAGTGAAGTACTGGATTTGGAGGCGATCGAAGATATTCGCGACGAACTGATTCAGCAAGGCTATCTCGCCACTCCCGCCTACCGCAGCGATAATCCCAAAGTCCCCCTCAGAGCGGATCTGGCCTCCAGCAAAGCCAGCCGCACCAACAAAAGTAAATCCAGCGGCAAATCCACTGGTAAATCCAGCAGCAAATCCAGCAGCAAGCCCAAGAATCAGCCGGAAGCCACCAGCCAACCTCGCCGCTACAGCACCCCTAGCGGCTACGAACTCCTCATCGGTCGCAACAACCGCCAAAACGATATCCTGACGTTCCGCACCGCAGGCGATTACGATCTTTGGTTTCACAGTCAAGAGATTCCCGGCAGTCACGCCCTTCTGCGTCTCCCGGCTGGCAGCGTCCCCGACGAAGCCGATCTCCAAGGCGTCGCAGACCTAGCCGCCTATTATAGTCAAGCCCGCGAGAGCGATCGCGTACCCGTTGTCTACACCCAACCTAAGCACGTCTACAAACCCAAGGGTGCAAAGCCTGGAATGGCGATTTATAAGCAAGAAACGGTGATTTGGGGTAATCCGCGATCGGCCTTCGTTTTGTCTGTTACAAATAGCTGACGAAAAGCTCACAGGAGAATTATGGCACTGCGTTACGCGATGGTTCATGAATGGCTCACGCCCAAGGCGACCGGGGGATCAGAGCTGGTGGTGCAGGAAATCTTGCAGCATGTTGAAGCCGATCTGTTTGCGCTGATTGACTTTGAATCGCGAAATCCGGAAAGCTACCTCTACGGACGATCGATCGGTCATACGTTTTTGCAGCATTTTCCGGGCGCTGAAAACGGCGTGCAAAAATACCTTCCCTTCATGCCCTTGGCTATAGAACAGCTTGACCTGCGTGACTACGATGTTATTTTGTCGTCCTCCCATGCTGTTGCAAAAGGCGTTTTAACTCGCGCCCATCAAGTTCACATTTCCTACTGCCACGCGCCCATGCGCTACGCCTGGGATCTGACTTTTGATTATCTTGAACAAAGCAATATTCATTGGGGTCTCAAAGGCATTCTGATCCGTTACCTGTTGTCTCGGCTGCGGCAGTGGGATGTCCTCAGCGCCAACCGCGTCGATCACTTCATTGCGAACTCCCGTACGACCGCCGATCGAATTTGGCGCTGCTATCGGCGGCGGGCTGAAGTGATTTATCCCCCTGTGGCGATCGATCGTTTTACCTTCACGGCCCAAAAACAGGATTTTTATCTGACCGTTTCGAGGCTAGTGGGCTATAAGCAAGTCGGCTTGATCATCCAAACCTTCAATGACTTAGGCTTGCCGCTAATCGTCATTGGCGAGGGCCGCGACGCCGAAAAACTCCAGCGCCTTGCTAAACCGAATATTCAGTTTCTCGGCTGGCGATCGAATGCGGATGTTGCCCACTACATGGCTCAAGCTAAAGCCTTTGTCTACGCCGCTTATGAAGACTTCGGCATTGCCCCGGTGGAGGCCCAAGCCTGTGGAACTCCGGTGATTGCCTACGGTCAAGGCGGTACGGGTGAGAGCGTCAAGGATTTTCGGACTTGGGGCGATCGGGGCACAGGAATCTTATTTCCCAGGCAAACGGTTCCGGATTTGAGCGCGGCAATCTTGCACTTTGAAGAATGCAAAACACAAACGGTTCCAGAGGAAGTCCGGCGTCATGCGGAACAATTTTCTCCAGAAAAATTTCGCGATCGATACCTCAAAAGTATTAATCGAATCTGTCTTAAGGCAGGATTGAAACTAAAAGACGGCTAATTTCCGTCTAACACCTGTATAATCTACGCAAGATTTAAGAAACCTGTTTAATTCTTAACACGTTGTGCAATATTATTTTCTTTTTGAAGTTGATATTTCAGCACAAATTTTGGGAAGGCTCATCTTGCGGTTCTTCATTTCTAGCGATTCCTGCCCTCGATCGTCACTGTGAATGTTAAAAAATCCCGCTATGGCTAACCCTCAATCTCTTCCGGTCCGAGTCCGACATCGAACCCATCAGTGGCTGAACTGGGTGAACCTGGCCGGAGTTAAGCGAACTTTTGATATTGGGTTTTCTCTAGCTATTTTGACGCTGTTCTCGCCGTTTTATCTGGCGATCGCGCTGCTGGTGGCCGTTAGTTCTCATGGGCCTGTGTTTTATATCCAAGAGCGCGTCGGGAAAAACTACCGTCATTTTGGCTGCATTAAATTTCGCACGATGGTTAATAATGCCGACCAACTTCTTGAAGAATTGCTGAAAACCTCGCCTCACCTGCAAGAGGAATTTGACACCTCATTCAAACTTCGATCGGATCCTCGCATCACTTGGATTGGCCGATTGTTGAGAACGACGAGCTTGGATGAGTTTCCACAGTTTTGGAACGTCTTGATGGGCGACATGAGCGTTGTTGGCCCGCGTCCACTCGTTCCTGAAGAACTGTGTCGCTACGGAGACCAGATGGACCACGTTATTCAAATTCGCCCTGGATTAACGGGACTATGGCAAGTCTCTGGACGGAATGATATCCCCTATTCACAGCGGATCCGAATTGATGCCTATTATGTCAACAATCGCAGTTTCTGGATGGATATGGTCGTGGTGACTCGGACGATCGGAGTCGTGTTGTTTCCCAAAAATAACGGCGCGTACTAATTAATTTGATTTTGTTATCCGTTATTTGACTAAACGCTACGAAAGGCTGACATGATTCAGCCTTTCGTTCCGTAAAGATCGCTCTCTAGCTCCATCCATTTCAATTTGGCGAAATGGTAACGTAGAGGCGATCATCTGGGATTAATAGTTTATGAAGACCTGTTCATCGTGACCGTTGTCTGCCTGCGATCGCATCTCAGGTGGATTAGAAGCGATCGGTGGTTTTAGGGTGACTGCTTTATTTTTAGTTTCATTTTGCAAAGAGGACAGATTGAGCATGACGCAACGTAAACGCGCCTTAATTACCGGAATCACTGGACAAGATGGATCCTACCTCAGCGAATTATTGCTGGAGAAAGGCTATGAAGTTCATGGGATTATCCGTCGGACCTCCACATTTAATACCGATCGGATTGATCACATTTACGAAGACTCCCACGTCGAGGGAGCCAAGCTGTTCCTGCACTACGGCGACTTGACCGATGGCACGATGCTGGGTCGGATCATTGAGGAAGTAAAGCCTCACGAAATTTATAACCTGGGCGCACAGTCCCACGTTCGCGTCAGCTTTGACTCGCCTGAGTACACCGCCGATTGTGTGGGTATGGGCGCGCTGCGTCTGCTTGAAGCGATTCGCGATTACCAAGTCCGCACAGGCAACGAAGTCCGCTACTACCAAGCGGGTTCGTCAGAAATGTACGGCAAAGTGATGGAAGTACCCCAGTCCGAAACGACGCCGTTCTACCCTCGCAGCCCCTACGCCTGCGCCAAAATGTTTGCGCATTGGCAAACCATTAACTACCGCGAGTCCTACAACCTGTTTGCGACCAACGGAATTTTGTTTAACCACGAGTCTCCGCGCCGTGGGGAAACCTTTGTCACCCGCAAGATTACCCGTGCAGTCGCGCGGATTGTGGCAGGCAAGCAGAAAAAGCTATTTATGGGCAACATCGACTCGAAGCGCGATTGGGGCTATGCCAAGGATTATGTGGTGGCGATGTGGCTGATGCTTCAGCAAGATCAAGCCGATGACTACGTTGTGGCGACGGGTGAGACTCACTCGGTGCAGGAGTTCTTGGAATTGGCGTTTGGTCGGGTCAATTTGGATTGGCGTGACTATGTGGAGTTTGACCCGCGTTATCTCCGTCCGACGGAAGTGGATCTGTTGATTGGTGATCCGTCGAAGGCGAAGAAATTGCTCAAATGGGAGCCGTCGGTTACGTTCGTCGAACTCGTGAACATGATGGTGGATGCTGATTTGCGGGCCGTGGGCATTGAGCCTCCCGCTAGCGAATCGACCAATAAAGAACAAGCGATCGTCCGTGAGCAGTTTGCTGGCGTTTCGTTCTAAAAGGGAACACTTGAAGACTGAGAGGATATTTATTGTCCTCTCAGTTTTTTTGTCAGCAACACCGTATTTACTGTATTTTTTGTACTGAACGAACAAAGCCCTATGACGTTAACCATGAGCACACCGATGACTTCTACGCCCTCAACCTTCAGTGCCGAAAACGGGATAGACCTGAAAAATAAGCAAATTTTGGTGACGGGGGGCGCGGGCTTCCTCGGGAAACAAGTGGTGAAGCAGTTGCTGGCGGCGGGCGCTGATAGAGACAAGATTTCGGTGCCTCGATCGCGCGACCTTGACCTTTGTAAATGGGAAAATTGCCAGAAAGCCGTTGAAAAACAGGATTTAGTTATCCACTTGGCGGCGCACGTTGGCGGCATTGGTCTGAACCGTGAGAAGCCAGCAGAGCTTTTCTACGACAACTTGATGATGGGAACGCAGCTCATCCATGCGGCTTATCAGTCGGGCGTTGAGAAGTTTGTGTGTGTCGGGACGATTTGCGCGTATCCGAAGTTTACGCCCGTGCCGTTTAAGGAAGACGATCTCTGGAACGGCTATCCAGAGGAGACTAATGCGCCCTACGGAATCGCGAAGAAGGCTTTGCTTGTTCAGTTGGAAGCGTACCGTCAGCAGTATGGGTTCAATGGGATTTATCTCTTGCCTGTAAATATGTATGGTCCAGAGGATAACTTTGACACCCGCAGTTCCCATGTGATTCCGGCATTGATTCGCAAAGTGCATGAGGCTCAAAAGGCGGGAGATGGCATTATTCCGGTATGGGGAGATGGCAGTCCGACACGGGAATTTATTTACTCTGAAGATGCGGCACGCGGGATTGTCATGGGTGCGCAGTTTTATAATGAGTCGCCTCCAGTGAATCTGGGAACCAATCGTGAAATTACGATCAAAGATTTGATCACCATCATTTGCGAGTTGATGGGATATGAAGGAATGCTGGAATGGCAGACGGATCAGCCCAATGGTCAGCCGCGTCGGTGTTTGGATACGAGTCGGGCACTTGAGTGCTTTGGTTTTGAGGCGGAAGTTGGATTTGAGGAAGGGCTGAAGCGGACGATCGAGTGGTACCGCCAAAACAGTTAGGAATGGGTTGGTCCTACGCGGCATGAATAGGACCGTTATTAAAATCAATCAAAATGATGGCCGCATTGATTTCTTCTTCGTTGGGTTTAGGGTTCGGCAAGCCAAACCCCTACATTCTCTGCAACCCGGATGTGTAGGGGCACAGCTCGCCGTGCCCCAGACCCAACGAAGTATTTCACCTGATTTAAATTGAAAAAGCCCGATCGGGATGAGCGATCGGGCTTTCTCTTTGGGATTCTAATTTAGCGGTTTGCTCCGACTAACGGTTTTGTGTCAGGTGTTGATTCAGGTTTTACGTCAAGCTTTACTTCCGGTTTAGCCTCGGGCTGAACGTCAGGTTGAGCTTTCGATTTAATCTCGGGCGTAAAGTCGCTAGTCATCTGTGGTTCAGTTGTGGGAATGACGATCGATTTTGCGGCGGGTTTGGCCATCGTTTTGTTGAGGCGATCGACAAGTTCCTCAAGCGTTTCAGCCTTGGGTTCGGTCGTAGGCGGTTCGGTCGTAGGTTCGATCGCAGGTTTCACGTCCGGTTTAGCGACGGGAACTCCCTTTTCTGTAATCTTTGATGTTGAATTCGGTGCAACGTTTAGCTCGGGAGCTTTTGTTTGAACCGTTTTAGGAGCGGCTTCAGACGTGGGCAGACGATCGCGGATTTGATCAAGCCAGCTTGGGGAAGATTTTTCAGGTTTCTCGATCGGTTGGGACGACGTTGATTTGGGTGGTGCGATCGACGACGGCACGGATTTAAATTTAACTTTGGGTTCAACTTTGGGTTCAATCTTGGGTTCAATCTTGGGTTCAACCTGGGCTGGACGCGTGACCTCTATTTTTTGTCCAGGGGAGAATCGAGACGGGAGAGTGGGTGGAGGTGCGATCGGTTGGGATTCAGATTTGGGTTCGGCAGGTTTGGGTTGAGGCGTGGGTGGCTCAGGTTTTGTTAACGGTGGGAAGAAGACGTTCGGTTTTGTCATCTCTTTCACCGCAGCTTTTGGTTTTACGGCGTCTGGTTTTAGGGTTTCTGGCTTAGTGGTTTCTGGCTTAGTGGTTTCTGGCTTAACCACTTTCTTCGTCATCGTCGCCAATGGTTGCCGGAGCGTCGCAGGTTTGGGGACACTGGGTCTGGGCGAATCGATCGGAGCAATCGGTTCGATCGTCTTTTCTTTTTTCTTAAAGAACTGAAAAGGCTTATCCCGCTTAGAAATAGCAGGTGGCTTTTCAGTTTCGGGAGATTGGAGTAACCGACGATCGGATTGTCCTGATTTTCTGGGCAAATCAATTAGTTTAGTGATTTCAGGCTTGGCAGTTTCAGGCTTGGCAGTTTCAGGCTTGGACCCTTCCGGCACCGTGAGAACAGCTTTGGGATCTAAGCCCGGTTTTTTACCAAAGATTGGAAGAGGAATCGGGACGATCGGGAGTCGAAAGCCTGAGGGTTTTGCTTCTGCTGGCGGCAAAGGCTCGATCGTCGGTGCCACTGACCGCTCAATTGGTGGCTCGACGTTTGATTTAGCTTTGGATTCAATTTTTGGTGCAACTTTCGGTTTAGCAGGCGTCGCCGCTTTGGGTGCAATCTTCGGTGCAACCTTGGGTTCAACAGGCGTTACAGCTTTAGGCACGATCGCTTCTGCGGGGAGCACATAGGTCGGATCCACAATACCTTTCGCCTGCGCGATGGTGAGTTCGCCTCGGGTCAGCTTCGAGAGGGCATCGGTCCCATTGGGCGTGTAGGTAAAAATCCGGGCCGTGTTATTCCCAAAATTCTCGACGCGGGTTCCGTTTTCATCAATGAATTCGAGCTGAACCCAGTTCTTCCCCGGCTTGACGCCTTTGAGATAGATGGGCTGCCACCGATCGAGCAGAAAACGTTGACCGTTAACCGTCGCTTTGATTTTCCAGTCGCGAGTGTTGTCTTCCGGATGATCCTGCGCAATGAAGTGTAGCGGCGCATTCGTTAGATAAAAATCCAGCAGAATCGGCTCTGCGCCATAGTTTCCCTGGGGTTGACTATAGGTCAACAGCGGCTTACGAGAATCCGGATCATGATCATCTGTTTTGGTGAAGACATTAAAGGTCGTCTGGGCAAAAGAACCATCATTCTTAAAGCTCTCATCCCATGGACGAACGGCAAAGACTCGGACGGTATGAGTTCCAGGAGCCAAATCCGCCAGAACGATCGGCTGCTTTACATCATAAATAGCTTGGTAAGGCCGATCGTCTACAACGACGTGCAAATGCGGACCTAAGCCCAAGCTCGCCGACTGATAGATCGGTAAATCTTTGACCTGTAGCTCCAACGAAACGGTGGTGTCTTGAAGGAGTTCACCCGGCTTAGGGGCCAAAATCTTGATCTGCGGCTGGTACTGATCCAAGACCCGACGCAGCGTCTGAATCGCCTGAGGTGGGGGCGTTTCCGTAAGTTGACCTGAGTCGCCGATCGCCGCTGCCATCGCCGCTCCGGGACCGCTACTCATTAGAATCAGTGCAAGGGCAACTGCTACCGACTTTTGAATGACTCTCCAACCACGCCGTCCAACCACTAGGATCGCTCTCCTTAATAACTAGCTAAAAACTCAATAGACTTTTCAAAGACTTTTAACGTCCCCTTAAAAGTTTAGGTCACCGGGCATCCGATCCCCAAATCGATCCGAATCCAGCCCTAGAGTGTTGCAAAATGTGAACTTCGTCTACGCTTGCTTGACTTTTGGCCTAGAGGGTATGGGGGTAAAAAGCTAATCAGCCTTAGGATTTGGACTTCTTGAACTATTGTAAATCACGACCCAAAACTCATTCTTCATGACCCTATAATGTTGGCTGTGAGAACCCACCCGATACGCACTGTGTTGAGTTCTGGATTATTCAAACTTTTCACATCTGTGTTCTTCACCGAACTGATCTCTGAGGGAGTAGGTTTCGGGTAGGGGAGTCCTCGTTCCGTTCTAGAGAGGAGAGTCTCCATGACAATCAGCCCACCGGAGCGCAATGCGAAGGCGAGGATTGTTGTCGATAGAAACCCCGTTGCAACCTCCACTGAAAAGTGGGGCCAACCCGGTCACTTCGATCGCAGTCTTGCTAAAGGACCCAAAACCACCACCTGGATTTGGAACCTACACGCAAACGCTCACGACTTTGACAGCCATACTTCTGATTTAGAAGATGTATCTCGTAAAATCTTTAGCGCACACTTCGGTCACTTAGCAGTCGTGTTCGTTTGGCTCAGTGGAATGTATTTCCACGGTGCCCGTTTTTCAAACTATGAAGCTTGGCTTGGCGATCCACTCAGCATTAAGCCTAGTGCTCAGGTTGTGTGGCCTATTGTTGGTCAAGAAATCCTCAACGCAGATGTTGGCGGCGGTTTCCACGGAATTCAGATCACATCGGGTCTTTTCCAAATGTGGCGCGGCGCTGGCATCACCAACTCTTATCAGCTTTACTGCACCGCGATCGGCGGTCTGGTCATGGCTGGCTTGATGTTGTTTGCTGGCTGGTTCCACTACCACAAAGCAGCCCCCAAGTTGGAGTGGTTCCAAAACGTGGAATCCATGATGAACCACCACTTGTCGGGTCTGTTCGGTCTAGGTTCGCTCGGTTGGGCTGGTCACCAAATCCACATTGCAAACCCCATCAATGAACTGTTGGACAAGGGCGTTCCCGCAGGCAAGATTCCCTTGCCTCACGAATTTATCCTGAACCCACAGTTGATGGCGGATATCTATCCGAGCTTTGCAAAAGGTTTGACCCCCTTCTTCACCCTCAACTGGGGCGAATACTCAGACTTCCTCACCTTCAAGGGTGGCCTCAATCCCCTCACGGGTGGTCTATGGCTGACCGATACGGCGCATCATCACCTGGCATTGGCCGTGATGTTCATCGTCGCAGGTCACATGTACCGCACCAACTGGGGCATTGGTCACAGCATGAAGGAAATCCTTGATGCAAACGGCCCTGATCCACTGATGATCACTGGACGCGGCCACAAGGGTTTGTTTGAAGTCTTGACAACCTCTTGGCACGCACAACTGGCGGTCAACTTGGCGATGGCAGGTTCTGTCACCATCATCGTTGCCCAACACATGTATGCCATGCCTCCATACCCTTATCTGGCAACGGATTACGGTACGGTTCTGTCTCTGTTTACCCACCACATGTGGATTGGCGGATTCTTAATCGTTGGGGCGGCGGCTCACGCTGGGATTTTCATGGTCCGTGACTATGACCCCGTTGTGAACCAGGGCAACGTGTTGGATAACATGCTGCGCCACCGCGACGCTATTATTTCTCACCTCAACTGGGTTTGTATTTTCCTAGGCTTCCATAGCTTTGGTCTCTACATCCACAACGATACGATGAGTGCTCTCGGACGTCCTCAGGACATGTTCTCCGACAGCGCCATCAAGCTCCAGCCTGTGTTTGCACAGTGGATTCAAGGTTTACACACAGCGGCTGCAACCGTGGGTGGTACTGCTCCTAATGCGCTCTCGACCGTGAGCTATGCATTTGGTGGCGACACGATCGCTGTTGGTGGCAAGGTTGCCATGATGCCGATCGCTCTGGGTACGGCGGACTTCATGGTCCACCACATCCATGCCTTTACGATTCACGTAACGGTTCTCATCCTTCTGAAGGGTGTCCTGTATGCCCGTAGTTCGCGTCTGATTCCAGACAAAGCGAACCTCGGTTTCCGCTTCCCTTGCGACGGTCCTGGCCGTGGGGGCACATGCCAAGTCTCCGGATGGGATCATGTGTTCTTGGGGCTGTTCTGGATGTACAACTCCATCTCTATTGTGATTTTCCACTTCTCTTGGAAAATGCAATCAGATGTGTGGGGAACGGTATCGCCAGACGGCACGGTGAATCACATCACCTACGGAAACTTTGCCGAAAGCTCAATCACCATCAATGGCTGGTTGCGTGACTTCCTGTGGGCGCAAGCCTCTCAGGTGATCAATTCCTACGGTTCTGCACTTTCTGCTTACGGACTCATGTTCTTGGGCGCTCACTTTATTTGGGCCTTCAGCTTGATGTTCTTGTTCAGCGGTCGTGGTTACTGGCAAGAATTGATTGAGTCCATCGTTTGGGCACACAACAAGCTAAAAGTTGCTCCTGCCATTCAACCTCGCGCTCTGAGTATTATTCAGGGTCGTGCGGTCGGTGTAGCTCACTATTTGCTCGGTGGAATTGCCACTACGTGGGCCTTCTTCCTTGCACGATCACTATCCCTTTAATGAGCCAGGAGGACTTTTAGAACATGGCAACTAAGTTTCCAAAATTTAGTCAAGACCTCGCTCAAGACCCGACCACTCGTCGGATTTGGTACGGGATTGCAACGGCGCATGACTTTGAAAGCCATGACGGAATGACGGAAGAAAAGCTTTACCAAAAGCTCTTCTCAACCCACTTCGGTCACTTGGCAATCATCTTCCTCTGGACCTCAGGCAGCCTGTTTCATGTGGCTTGGCAAGGTAACTTTGAACAGTGGATCTTGGATCCATTGAACATCAAACCGATCGCACATGCGATTTGGGATCCCCAATTTGGTAAGGGTGCAGTTGATGCGTTTACGCAGGCTGGCGCGTCTTACCCCGTTGATGTGGCGTACTCGGGTGTTTACCACTGGTGGTACACGATCGGGATGCGTACGAATGAAGACCTCTATACCGGATCGATCGGTCTCTTGGTTTTCTCGGCTGTGCTCTTGTTTGCGGGCTGGTTGCACTTACAACCCAAGTTCCGTCCTAGCTTGGCATGGTTCAAAAACGCTGAATCTCGGATGAACCACCACCTTTCAGGTTTGTTCGGCGTCAGCTCTCTCGCTTGGACAGGACACCTTGTTCACGTCGCAATTCCTGAATCCCGTGGTCAACACGTCGGTTGGGATAACTTCATGACGACGTTGCCTCACCCTGCGGGTTTGGCTCCCTTCTTCACCGGAAACTGGGGTGTGTATGCTGAGAACCCCGATGGGATGAACCAAGTGTTCAACTCCGCTACGGGTTCTGGAACTGCCATTCTCACCTTCCTCGGTGGCTTCCATCCTCAGACTGAGTCTTTGTGGCTCACTGACATGGCTCACCACCACTTGGCGATCGCAGTGATTTTCATCATTGCTGGTCACATGTACAAGACCAACTTTGGGATCGGGCACTCGATGCGCGAAATCCTGAACGCACACAAACCCCCTTCGGGCAAACTGGGCGCAGGTCACACGGGCATGTATGACACCGTAAACAACTCGCTGCACTTCCAATTAGGCTTGGCACTGGCATCTTTAGGTGTCATTACCTCCTTAGTTGCACAGCACATGTATGCGATGCCTCCCTATGCCTTCATTGCACGGGATTTCACCACAACGGCAGCGTTGTACACCCACCACCAATACATCGCAGGCTTCCTGATGGTTGGTGCGTTTGCTCACGGCGCAATCTTCTTCGTCCGTGACTACGATCCAGAAGCGAACAAGAATAACGTTCTTGCCCGTGTCTTGGAGCACAAAGAAGCGATCATCTCTCACCTGAGTTGGGTTTCCCTCTTCCTGGGTTTCCACACGCTGGGTCTGTATGTCCACAACGACGTTGTGGTTGCATTCGGAACGCCTGAGAAGCAAATCCTTATCGAACCTGTCTTTGCCCAATGGGTCCAAGCAGCGTCTGGTAAGGCACTGTATGGGTTCAGTTCACTTCTGTCGGATCCTAGCAGTTTGGCTGCTACCAGTGGGGCTGCTTATCTGCCCGGTTGGTTGGATGCCATCAATAGCGAAAAGAACTCCTTGTTCTTGAGCATTGGACCTGGGGATTTCTTGGTTCACCATGCGATCGCCTTGGGCTTGCACACCACCACTTTGATCTTGGTCAAGGGTGCGTTGGATGCACGCGGTTCTAAGCTGATGCCCGATAAAAAGGACTTCGGTTATGCCTTCCCTTGCGACGGTCCTGGACGCGGTGGTACCTGCGATATCTCTGCATGGGATTCGTTCTACCTCTCGATGTTCTGGATGCTGAACACTATTGGTTGGGTCACGTTCTACTGGCATTGGAAACATCTTTCAATCTGGTCGGACAACGTTGCACAGTTCAACGAGTCTTCGACTTACCTGATGGGCTGGCTCCGTGATTATCTGTGGCAGTACTCTGCTCCGTTGATCAATGGCTACAACCCCTACGGAACCAATAATCTGTCGGTTTGGGCTTGGATGTTCTTGTTTGGCCACCTAGTGTGGGCGACTGGATTTATGTTCTTGATCTCCTGGCGTGGTTACTGGCAAGAGTTGATCGAAACCTTGGTCTGGGCACACGAACGCACTCCTTTGGCGAACCTGGTTCGTTGGAAGGACAAGCCAGTGGCACTGTCCATCATTCAAGGCCGTTTAATAGGTCTTGCTCACTTCACGATCGGCTATGTCTTCACCTATGCGGCGTTCCTGATTGGGGCGACTGCGGGTAAGTTCGGTTAATCACCGTTCCTGACTAGTCAAAAAACCCTCTTCTATAAGGAGAGGGTTTTTTATTGGATTTTGGGCGTGTTTTTATCGATATATTTTGTGTATTCAGATGGAAATATCAGACAAAATAGACAGACGGGTTAATCACGGAAGTTTGGAGATTTTATGAATAGTGCATTGGCTGTTTTGGGTGCGATCGCTGCAATTTTGGCGACGATCGGATATCTGTTATTCGGTAAACCGAAGGGCGAGAAAACGCGATCGGGCCAAGCGGTTGAACGTGCGCAAGTGAAGGAATCGGCGGTTGATGCGATCGGTACGACAGCACCTGTTAATCCAATCGTTGATCCAATCGTTGATACACTTATTGCAGAACGTGGGATTGTAGAGCCTGTTATTTCAGAACCGGGTCAGGCAGAAGTCTCTTCTCATCCGTTGCCAGAGCAAACCTATGGTGAAGTTGGCGGAATTACGCTAGATACCGTTGAGCAACCGGACACTGTACAAACCGACGCTGCGCCAGCCGATGCGATCGATCCTAACCAAGCCTATTATTACGATTCAAAACCCGAGACCTCGATCGAACTGAACTTTGATGATGCCACCCAATCGAATGAGCTGGTGCCCGTTCAAGCTGAAGTTTTGACTCCCGTTTCAGACCTAAGCGCGTTTGCTGAACCTCTAACCGCTCGACGCGCTGATCCAGTCCCGCCCATGGCGATCGCGAGCAGTTATAGCGTTAATAATCCTCCTATCCAGCTTGCACCTTACTCTGTCCTCAACGATTCCAAACGGCCCAGAAGCTTAGATTCTCAGAAATTGAGCCAGCAGATTCTTGCTTGGGGACAATCCATTGAACAGGTTAATCAAGTCATTCCCTACGCACAAAATGAAGATCCGATGATTCGGAAATACGTTGCACAATCACTCACGCTGATGGTTAAGAAGACTCTCGATCGATCGGCCCTTTCCACCGTGATTAGCACTCTCGAAACGTTGAGTAATGATGCAGATGAAGATGTTAAATCGATCGCCCGATCGGGCTTGGGCGTGTGATTGAGATACACATTACAATGGTTGCAGTGCCTAGCTAATTGTTAAGGTTAAACCCATGGTTCAAAGTTTACCTCGCCGAAGCCCTTTCTCTATTCCGCCTCTCGAAAACGGCGATCGATTATCTCGAATTGAGTTTGAGCGGCGTTATGCGGCAATGCCAGAAAGTTGCAAGGCGGAATTAATCGAAGGACTGGTTTATATGGCTGCGGCAATACGGTTGAACAGTCACGCAAAACCTCATAGCCAGTTGAATCACTGGATTAGTAACTACGCGATTTCAATCTCTGGAACGATCGTTGGAGATGCACCTTCTGTCCAACTGGATGATGATAATGAACCTCAGCCAGATATCGTGTTGCTCTGGGATTCAGACCATGAAGGACAAACGCGGATCACCGAAGACGACTACATTGAAGGTCCGCCGGAGTTGGTGGCCGAAATTTCAGCGAGTACGGTTTCGATCGATCTGGGCGCAAAGAAAAGAGCTTACGAGCGCAACGGTATTCAGGAATATTTGGTATGGCGGGTGTTGGATGGGGAGTTTGATTGGTTTGTGCTGGAGGATGGACGGTACATTGATTTAGCCGCCGATGCCGATGGGATTACTCGAAGTCGAATCTTTCCAGGACTTTGGCTCGATCGATCGGCCCTATTAGCAGGAGAGATGAAGCGGGTGTTGGCTGTTGGAAATGACGGGCTGCGGTCTGTTGAAAAACTTCTATGACATTTCCCAGGTCCACGGTCGTTTTGCGGCTGCTTTCTCTTTGGGATGAGCTTTTGTCCAGTAGGTTGGCATTTGTTTTAGATCGATATTGCCGCCGCTTATGATAACTCCAATCTTCGATCCGGGCTGCGACACGATTCCTTCTAACAACGCTGTTGCTGCTAACGCCCCTGTCGGTTCCACTACTATTTTTAGCCGTTCCCAAAGATAAAACATCGATCGCGCGATCGCCGCATCGCTGACCGTCACCATGTCACTCACATGCTCCAGCACAATGGGAAACGTCAAAGCCCC
>JAYUJY010000195.1:0-18501 GCA_043764895.1 Synechococcales cyanobacterium
ATGCTCATACTTAAACTTAATCCTGTAAGTTTTCGCTTCATGGTAGCCGACATTTCCGATAATGATTTAGTTTGCCCGTTATCTGCGGTTCTCTAGACAAATATGGTTATCTAGACAGACCACGGTTCTCTAAACAAAATGGTTACGACAAAATCGGGGGTTATGACAAAATTAGGTATGAAACAATCTTCTTTTGCTTGGACGACAGCGACTTCTCTTGAAGTGCGCGATGAATTATTGACGTTGCTTTGTCAGGTGGCTTACCAGGAAGGTGATTTTTTGTTGTCTTCGGGGCAGCGCAGCACGTATTACATCAATGGAAAACAGGTAACGCTCCATCCCCAGGGTGGTTTGGCGGTGGGCCGGGTGCTGCTGGATCTTATTCCGATGGATACTGTGGCAGTGGCGGGCCTAACGTTGGGGGCTGATCCGATCGTGACGGCGACGAGTGTGGTGGCGGCGTATGAGGGGCGATCGCTGACGGCGCTGATTGTGCGGAAGGAGGCGAAGGGCCATGGGACGCAGGTGTACATTGAAGGGCCGACGTTGCCGGAGGGATCATCTGTGGTGGTCTTAGAAGATGTGGTGACGACGGGGCAATCGGCGATGAAGGCTGTGGAACGACTGCGGGCTGCGGGGTATGAGGTGACGACGGTGATGACGCTGGTCGATCGGCAGCAGGGCGGGGCGGAGTACTATGCGTCTCAGGGGATTGAGTTCCAGGCGGTGTATACCATTGAGGATTTACAACGCCGCTGGAAGGAATTACATGGCTAGATCGTTAGGCTAATGATTGAGCTTAACGCAAGAGCACTCGGCTTCTAGGACCGATCGGGGCTTGTTGGCGATCGAGGACGACTCGGTTGATTTCAAAGAATCGGACGTCTGTGTTGGCTGTACCTGCGATCGGTTGTAGAACCCCAGGATTGACTGGAGTGTTGGGTGGGGTTGGATTGGGTTGGGTTGGATTAGTAGCGGTAGTGCTGGGGACGGTGAGGGTGAGGCTCAGGGGGACAGCGGTGATGGTGTAGCGGGTGATGGTGACTTGGGCGGGGATTTTTGGGGCGGTGCCTTGGTACTGGGATTGGAAGTCGAAGACGGTGGGGCTGGTGCCGCCGTTGGGGGCGCTGTAGCGGGGACCTTGGCCTTTGAACTCGAAGGTGCCTTGATATTGTTTTCCGGTGGCGGGGTCGGTGACGGTGCCGTTGAAGTTTCCTTTGAGGACCAATTCGTCTTGAATGTTGCCCCAGGCGTTGACGGGGGTGTTGTTGTTGAAGCGTTGGGTGGGGACGAGGGTTCCTTGGAGGTCGGGGGAGATGAGCTGGGCGTCGGGGGAGACGACGGGGATGCCTCGGAAATCGACGTAATATTTTCCGGTTCTGGGGTCGATGCTGACAAGGGCGGGGTTGATGTTTTCGGCAGAGAAGATGAGGATGCCGTTGCGGAAGTAGCGGCCTTGGGCGTCGGTATCGACGCGGGTGGTGCCGTTGTTGAAGGTGGGGTTTTTGTTGGGGAGTTGGACGGTGCCGCTGAGGGTGCCGTTGCTGCGGATGGTGATGGTTTGGGCGATCGCGTTTTGGGTGATGGCGAGGAGGGGGAGGAGGAGGGCGATCGTTTTTTTGAGGTTCATGGGTATTTGGGTTTTGGGTTTGGGGTGGGATGATGCGTTTTTTTGGATTTAAATTGATGCGTTGCTTCGCTTAACGCATCCTACGTCGGAGGTTGGCGGGGTGGGGCGTCAAAATTGGAAGGCGGCGCGGAGGGTGCCGATGAGGAGGGTGTCGTTGCTGGCATTGTGGTTGGGGTTGAAAATGATGAGGACTCCTGGGGTGAGGCTGAGGCGATCGTTGAGGCGCGATCGGTAGAATGCTTCGAGGTGAATGGCGCTATTGCGTTGTCCGCCGCTGGTGCCGTTGGTGTCGGGATCCGCGTCGGCAAAGCTGGGGAAGTTTAGGCCATTGGGCAAGCTGCTGGATACGATTTTCGGCGGTTGGCCGAGGAGGATGCCTCCGAGATTTCCAGGAACAAAGAGGTCGGGAAATGCACTGAAGAGCATCCAGTTCGTGGTTTCTACGCTGCCCGGTTGGCCTAGAGCCGTGGAAGTCGTCCAGCCGCCCCAGACTCCGGCGGTCCACTTTGGGGTGATGCGCCATGCTGCGGTAGCTCCGATCGCGTGGGTGTTGGTGGCGATCACGTCGGCGGCGAGGGGGGAAATAATCTGGGTGTCGCCGATGCCGTAGCCGAGGTTGTCGGTGGGGCTATGGGAATACAAATAGTTTAAACCCACGTCGATCGCTTTGGTGGGGGCGAGGGAGAGCTGGGTGCCTGCGGTGTAGCTGCCGCCGAAGAGTCCGCCGAGGTTTTGGTCCGATGCGATCGCGGGATTGCTGGCGGAGTAGACGCCTTGAAGGCTGACGCGCGGGGTGATTTGCCAGTCGAACCCTGCGCCTCCGGTGGTGTTGCCGAGGGACAGAATGGGGTTGCGCTGTCCGAAGCGAGAAAGGGCAGCGTCGGCGTAGCCTTCTAAGGGAGAAATGCCTCGGAAGACGTTTTCGGGGTTGACGCCTGCGGGACCGATGATGACGCCGAAGTTACGGCCTAGGGCAAATCGGTAGGACAGATCGCTGATAACGAGTTGGTTGTTCAGGCCGGATTCGGAGGCGAGACGGCCCATGTTGGTAAAGAGGGTTCCGGAGGTACCGTCCGTGTTACCCGTCTGAAATCCAGTGAGGAGCAGATCGTCGCCGCGAAAGGAGGTGGCAAGGGTGAGTTGGAGGTTGTACCCGAGGGTGACGTTGGCTTGCCCGGTGAGTTCTTTGATGCCGTCCTTGGGGAACAGGTCTACTCCGATCGCGTTGCTGCCCTGAAGCCCAAGGACCACTTGACCGTAGAGCTTTGTGGTGGTGCTGAACTGTTGTTTTTCCAGGGTGGCCGTTTTGGCTTCTAGACGATCGGTGAGGCCTCGGAGGGTCGTGAGTTCGGCGGCGAATTGGTCTTGAAGGGTGCGAAGGGTTTTGAGGTCTTCTTTTTTCGCGGCGTCCGTTGTGCTAGCGGCGATCAAATCTTGGATTCGATCTTGGCAGGCATTCATCCCGGCTGCAAATTCATAGCGAGTGAGGGCGCGGTTGCCTCGAAAGGTTTTGTCAGGATAGCCCGATATACAGCCATAGCGTTCGACGAGGGACTGAAGGGCTTGAAACGCCCAATCGGTGGGTTGGATGTCACGAAGTTGGGAAACGGAGGTGACTTGACTCATGGCCGAATGAGCCGAGAGTTCGTCTTCAGCATGGGCAGCGGTGGCAAAGGTCGTTAGAAAAAGTGCGATCGTGATTCGAGTTAACAAGTTCATAGATGCAAGCGTTAAGTGAAAGCTATTAATTCTGCCATAGAAATATCGGGAATGCATAAATTTTGCTGAGGGGCATTTTGGGTTGAGCGTCCTAACCCAAAGAACTACGTCTTCGGTCAGATCTTCTCCCAAACCACCCAAATCATACGGTTCCAACGACAGGATGTAGAAGACGTAGTTAAGTTTTAGTGTATCTATGTTAAAAGTATCTGCATTGAAATTATCTGCGTCAAAACGATCGCTTCTGTTGAGTAGCGGTATTTGGATTGGACAGCAAATCTTAAGTGATGCCCTAGGACTCACCTATGCGATCGCTCAAGTGATCCCCGATCGCACCCTCGGCCCAGAATCGTCCACGGTTCAGAACCGCTCCGGAACCCAGCAGATTGGCGGCGGGGCCATGCGGGGAAGGGCGTTGTTTCATAGTTTTTCGATGTTTAAGATTGGCACGGGCGATCGGGTCTACTTTGACTCGCCGGAGGGGATTGCGACGATTTTTAGTCGGGTGACGGGAAAGGGGATTTCGACTATTGATGGGATCTTGGGTGTGTCTGGCGGGGCCGATCTGTTTTTGATGAATCCCAATGGGGTGGTGTTTGGGAAAAACGCACGGCTAGATGTTCAAGGGAGCGCTACCTTCACAACCGCCGATCGCATCCTGTTTGGGACGGGTCAGACGTTTGCGGCAGATGGGACTCAAGCCGTGCCGCTGCTGGCTGTGAATGTGCCGCTTGGATTGCAATGGGGAAATCAAGGCGGTAACCAAGGCGGTCAAGTTATTTCTCAAGGGGCCAATCTTCAGGTGTTGCCGGGGCAGACGCTGCGGCTATTGGGGAATGGGGTTAGCGTTGACGGCGGGTCGATTCGGGCTGGGAAAGTGACGATCGCATCGGTCTCTCAGAACGAAACGCTGACGATTCAGCCCACGGGTGAGGTTACGACAGGAATGACAACAGGCATAACTCAATTTGCACCGATCGATATCCAACAAGGCGCATCGATCGACGTGAGCGGCAACGCTTTGGGATTCATTTCGCTATTAGGATCGCGCATCTCTATTCGCGACGGATCAAGCCTTTTTGCAAACATCTCTGGTAATGGACGCGAATCAACTGCGGAAGGTATTAGAATCACTGGAACTGAAAAAATTGAAATACTAGGCAGCCTCGCTCAGAACAAGCCAACGTTCATTACCAGTGATGCATTAAAGACTGCCACAGGAGATAGCGCTAATATTTTAATCACAACGCCAAATCTAATTCTAAAAGATGGCGCACGGATTCAGACTCGCACCTACGGACCTGGCAACGGCGGCAACATCATCGTCCGATCGGCCAACATCGATGCATCTGGCGGCTTAGTCGGGGTGCCGCTATCCAATGGCAAAACGGGCGATATTGCAACGGGAATTGTATCGAGGGGAGAGGAAGGATCGAGTGGCAACGGCGGTAGTGTCCGTCTAGAAAGCGATCGCATCACCCTAATGCAGGGAGCCGAATTTCGAGCGAGTACGCGGGGTAGCGGGAGTGCAGGCGATTTTACGGTTTTGGCGAAAGACATCACGTTAGTCGGCGGCGTGTTGACGTTTCTCACCGGATTTTCGACCTCCACGGGTAACGGCACTGACCCAACGATTGCAGGACGTGGCGGAAACTTGAGCCTCACGAGCGATCGCTTAACGGTGCTCAGTGGAGCCTCGGTGCGGACGGGAACCAGTGGACGCGGTGATGCCGGAAACTTGACCTTAAACGTTAGAGAATTGCGGGTGTCGGGAGTGGACCTGACCGACGGGACGCAGAGTTCGATTAGCACCTCCACCAATGGCGTCACGTTAGCCGATGGCCAGCGAGCGCAGGCGTCAGGCCGCAGTGGGAATTTGTCAATCGATGCATCTAGCATTCAGGTTCTTGATGGCGGAATTATTCGCAGCAGTAGCACAGGGTCCGGAAATGCGGGGAATTTGACCCTTCGATCGCAACTCTTAGAAGTCGGCGGATCGAAGCAGTTCGTTGGGACTCGTCCAGCCGATACAGTTCTCCGTCGAAGCGCCATTTCCAATTCGGCCTCGGGTTCCGGAAATGCAGGCATCATGAGCCTGACTAGCAATAGAATCGTCGTCCGGGATGGCGCGCAGGTCAGCACCGCAACGCGAGGATCGGGCAATAGCGGCACGATGGTGGTCATTGCAAAAACCGTCGATCTTACAGGTGCGGCACCGGATGAGCGCTATCCAACGGGGTTATTTGTCTCGGTGGAACCGACGGCCAGTGGGAGTGGGGGGAGTTTACGCTTGAGCGCCGATCGATTGACCATTACCGATGGCAGTGCTATTTCGGCGGATACGTTTGGGTTGGGTCGAGCCAGTGACGTCCTGTTGGATGTAAAAGACTCTATCTTAATTCGCGGCATGGGACCGCTGGGGCTAATTCCAAGTCGCATCGGCTCTTCCTCTCGGCAAGTCCCGACGATTTCTGGACCCGAGGGCACTCCGATCGGCAGTGGTGGCAACCTGTCGGTGAAGACCGGACGCTTGACGATCGATCAAGGAGGGATTTTGACCGCCGCGACGGTGGGCCTTGGTAATGCTGGATCGATCGCTGTAGTGGCCGATCGGGTGGCTTTGAAGTCGGGGGGCCAAATTTTGGTCGGGAGCAATGGCCGGGGCAATGCGGGCAACATCAAGCTCCAAACCAACCAACTCGATTTAAATACAGCAGCAGCGATTCGGGCTGAAACGACTCAAGGAAATGGTGGAAATATCACCATAGATAGCCGCGATCGCATCCTAATGACTAACAAAAGCAGCATTACAACCGATGCTGGAAACATGGCGAACGGCGGCAACATCACTCTTAAAACCAACGTCATTGTTCAAAGCGACAACAGCACCATCACGGCCAACGCCATCAAAGGTCGAGGGGGAAATATTACCATCGAAGCAAACGGAACCTTATCCTCACAAAACAGTCGGATTAGCGCCGCATCTGAACTCGGAATTCGCGGCAAAGTCACCCAAACAACGCCCATCACAAACGATCGAAGTGCCACACCGATCGCAGAACCCGCACCGATCGCGACTGATCAAATCCTAGCCAATTCATGTTTTGCACAACGCAATGAAAAACAGGGCCGATTTGTCGTGACAGGCAACGGCGGACTTCCAGAAAATCCAACGGAGTCCATTGTTGCGTCTATTGAAACCGCTCCTGTCGTTGCAATAGAGGCGTCTATCATCGCCAAAGCCAAATCAATGGGCAAACTCCCCTTGAAAAAAACATCAACGCCTGAACGATTTCCCGAAGAACGATTTCCCGAAGAACCATTTCCCGAAGAACTTAAGTCGCGATCGTCATTACAGGAAGCGACAGAGCTAGTGAAAAATCTAGATGGGAGTCTGAGGCTTGCGGTCGGGAAACCCACTCTTCAGCCCAAAGAAACGATCGTCTGTAGTCGATAGATTTTCTGCTCAGATAAGGCCCCTAGTACTGCGTGGCATAAGTAAGCCCAGTATTGAGAACCAGATTAAAAACAATCCAAACAATTAGCCATATTGATCTCTTCTCCGTTGGGTTCCGGGCACGGTATGGCCATGCCCCTACAATCTCTGAAACCCGAATTTGTTGGGGCATGGCTCGCCGTGTCCCAAACCTAACGAGGAGGAGTTAAATTTGGATTTGGGAGCCTCTCTTAATCCCTAAATCAAACTCGTGCCAGAGTCACCTGTTCGGATTGATCTTGATACTTCCCGTTGCGTGTCTCATAGCTCACGGCACAAGGCTCACCCTCAAAGAAGAGCAACTGCACAATCCCTTCATTCGCATAAACTCGACAATCCGCACTCGACGAATTAGAAAACTCCAACGTCAAATTCCCCCGCCAACCCGCTTCCGCTGGAGTCAAGTTTGCTATTAATCCAATGCGGGCATAGGTTGACTTTCCAATGCAAATAACCGTCACATTATTAGGCACCGAAACCTTCTCTAGGGCCACACCCAAGCCATAGGAATGAGCGGGTAATATAAAGTATTTCCCAAACGAGTCCTGATGCAATTTAGCAGGTTCTAAATTATCCGGCGTGAAGTTCTTCGGGTCAACAACAGTGCCTGGAATATGTCTAAAAATTCGGAAATCATTGGCTGACAATCGCAAGTCATAGCCATAGCTACTCAGCCCAAAAGAAATTACAGGTGCATCATCCACCCGCCTCACCAGCGCCTTTTCAAACGGAGAAATCATCCCCTTCGATGCCATTTCCCCAATCCAAATATCATTCTTAATCACAATCCAATCTCCCTATGTATGATCTAGTTACAATCTAATTATTTCGACGCAGCTCTGTAATCTGATCCGCCACATCCAAAATCACATCCGGCATGTCTGGCCCCGTCAAAATCACATCCACATGTTTAGGCCGTTTCCGAATAAAATCCAGCACTTCCACCGGAGGAATCAACCCAAACTGCATCGCCACACTAAGTTCATCCAGCACGACCAGTTCATAACGTCCCTCAAACACGACTCGCTTCGTAAATTGCCACAAATCCACCAACGATCGCGCCTCTTCCTCTGACACCTGCGGCGAATCAAGGCAGCGCGTCAAATTGCATCGCACCCAGTCTAAATTCTGAGCAAACTGCATGGGCCGATCGTACGATTGCCCAATCCCGCCCTTCATAAACTGCACCACCAAAACAGGCGTCCCCTGACCCGCTAGCCGCATTCCCTGCGCAATCACCCCACTAAAAAAACTCCGATGAGGACAAGTAAAGACCTGTACCACCCCATCCACCGCCCAATTCATCGACGTCAGGTTAATCCCCGATCGTGCAGGTCCACCCGATGAATGAATCGCCACATCCAGGCTAGAAGAGCGCGTCGTTGGGCGTTGCAATTGAGAAACCATATAAAACCATGACCGTGGATATAGCGGAATTAATCATCTATATTGTATATGAAACACTATATATGGAGAAGCGTCAAATGGTTGATTTGTACTATACAAGTATTGCATCATAATCGGTCTACTTCAAGCCGTCCGGTTCAAGATGGGACAGACGCACGTTAGGATTTAGAGAATCGCTCAAATCCCTATCCCTAGGTCTACTCTATGAATTGGCAACGCCCCGACCACCGATCGATCGATCAACTTCGCCCGGTCACTTTCCTTCACGGGTTTACGAAGCATTCGGCAGGATCCGTTTTAGCCAAATGTGGGGACACGCATGTCCTCTGCACCGTTACGATTCAGGAGAAAGTTCCTAGGTTCCTTACGGGTCAAGGTCAAGGCTGGCTCAGTGCAGAGTATCGCATGTTGCCGGGTGCCACCCACGATCGATTCGATCGCGAATTCATGAAGCTTTCGGGTCGCACTCAAGAAATCCAGCGGTTGATTGGCCGAAGTCTGCGATCGACGTTGGATATGAAACGATTGGGCGAACGGACGTTGATGGTGGATTGTGATGTGTTGCAGGCTGACGGCGGCACGCGCACTACGTCCATTACAGGCGCTTACGTTGCGCTCAAAGATGCGATCGACCAGTTGCTCACTGAAGGAAAGCTATCTGAATCACCCCTCATTCATCAAGTTGCTGCAACCTCAGTGGGACTGATTGATGGGGCCGCATATTTAGATTTGAACTACCTTGAAGATGTAAGAGCTGACATTGATTCAAATGTTGTCATGAATGAACTCGGCGAACTGATTGAAATTCAAGGCACCGCTGAAGCCGGAAGTTTCACCCGATCGCAGCTCAATCAAATTTTAGATCTCGCAGAAAAAGGCATTAAAGAATTGATGATCCTTCAATCGTGAGCTAAGGCTTCAACTTCCCCATCACCGGAAGCGCCAAACCCGACCACAATGGCGTCGTCACGTTAATTCGATCGAGTCCATCGGCGACCCAGTTGTTGCACGTATGGGCGATCGAATACTTTCCAGTTCCTTCATAAAACCCCGCCGATTCAGCAAACCCATCCTGAATTCGATCGGGTTTCCCATTGCGAAAGGATTGCTGTACATAATTGACCAGCTCCAAATATTCTGCCTTTGTTAATCCCACACAGGTCATCCCGCGATCGCTTTTGTTCGGCAACGCTTGATAGCCATTCACATGCATGGCCGTCGGGTTTCCGGGCATAAACAACGTTCGGAGCAACCGAGGAATCTGAATTTTATCCAAACTCGGCGTATTCATATAAAAATCCCGATCGCCCCAGCCAAACTTTAAATACTGATAGTTCCCGCCCACATCCCGCCCCATCGCGGTCAAATCCAAAAACTGCCGCCAATCATAGACCCCGTTATTCACAGGCAGCAAAAAATCAACATGCTGCACATCCCCGACCAGATACACTGAATAGGGACGCGCCGAACAGCTCACCACTTGAGTTCTAGGACGGCGAGGCAACTGCGCACCCAGATATAAACTCAACGAGTACGCCACTACGGTCAATCCCATCCCCGTCGCCCATAGCCGAAACTTCGGATATTCCACTTACATCCACCTTTTCTATCTCACCCCTCTATTTTGCCCCAGGTTTCAGCCATGCCCTTCTTTCGCAAAAAATCAGTCGCCACCGAAAAACGGATTGTCTTACCGAACGTGACCTGGCAAAAACTCGAAGAGATTTTGGTGGAGTTGGGATCCGATCGCGAGGTGCATCTAACCTATGACCGAGGACAACTGGAACTGATGACGCCGCTGGAGTTACACCGTCGGGGCGATCGGCTTATAGAATCGCTGCTGCTGCTCGTTGCTGACGAAGCGGATGAGATATTAATGAATTTGGGATCGATTTTGCTGATGGACCCCGAGAACGATCGGGCGATTCAGCCCTTTAGCGCCTATTATCTAGACCATTTGCCCAAACCCATCACCACCCGAGAACTAGACGTAACGGGGATTGCTGCGCCAGATTTGGCTATTGAACTGGTCATTAAACCGGGCACCATGAATCGGCTAGGTATTTTTGAGACCCTAGGCGTTCGGGAGGTCTGGGCCTACACGTTAGAAGAGGAGAAAGACTCGTTTAAAGGCGTCTTAAGTCTATGGGAACTCACCGATCGCGGCTACCAACGCATTGATTCCAGTATCGCATTCCCATTTTTATCCATCTCGCGCATCGATCAGTTCATTACGGAAAGTGAAACACTAGGACTGTCGCAAGCCCTAACGCTGCTGCGATCGTGGGTGTCGGAGGCACTGGGCTAACAAGCTTCGTCTTACAACCCCTAAACCTTTTTCAGAACGCTGGGAAATGTGTCTTTTGGATGAGAAGATTTTCCTGAATTGCCCCGAGATAGGGTGTAGATTGTGGCTTAGCGCTCCATACTTACATCCTTTTGATTGCCTTGAGGTGAATCCAGATGACCGCTCCGAGTTCTTCAACTAGGATCACCCGATCGCTTACCCGCCGTTACTTGGCTTCTCTCGGAGCCGTGGCATTCATGGCGATCGGAGGGCAATATTTAATTCAAAAACAACTCGCCCGTCAAGAAAGCGATCTCAAAATCATTCGCATTGCCCAAGAACGCCAAACGACCTGTCAACGTTTGCTCAAAGAAATTCTCGGTGTTGCTCTCTCACCCAATCCATCGCTTTCGGCGAAAGAACGACAAACCATTACGGACCAAATAAAACAGTGGAAAGATTTACGCGGAGTATTGCGAGATAATATGATGGCGATAGTCAGTGCAGAAGAGATGCCAGAACTCGATCGTCTTTTTATTCAACTAGAACCCTCTTCCAAAGAAATTCTTGGCACGGCCCAAAGCTTTCTCGATCAGCCTGTAACTCTCAATGCGAGTGGAACATCCCGTGAATCTCTTCAGCAACGAGTGCGATCGCCCAAAATGCTTGTAGCAGAGCGAGAATTTAGCACAATTACTGATGAAATGATTCGTTGGTACAGCCAAAAAATCAAGACTAATCTTTCGCAATTAAAACTCCTAGAATCAATTTTGTTAGGGGGAACATTATTACTCTTAACTCTCGAAGGACTCTTGATTTTTAGACCTGCTGTAAAGCGACTTCGATCGAGTCTCCACTCTCTTTCTGAAGCGCTTTCTCAAGTCCAAATCGAACAGGGAAAAAGTGAAAAACTGTTGCTCAACATCTTGCCATCTCCCATTGTCGATCGGTTGAAAATAAGTTCTGAGGCGATCGCGGATGGATTTGCTGAGGCAACGGTTTTGTTTGCTGATATTGTGGGATTCACAGAATTATCGAGCCGACTCTCACCCAAGGAACTTGTATATCGCCTGAATGAAATCTTTTCAGCCTTCGATGCCTTAGTCGAGAAACATGGATTAGAAAAAATCAAAACCATTGGAGATGCCTACATGGTGGTCGGTGGATTGCCAGAACCGAGGTCCGACCATGCGATCGCCATGGCCCAGTTTGCTATTGAAATGCGATCGGAACTGCAACATATCAATGAAATATTAGGTGAATCTATTGATATTCGCATTGGGATTAATAGCGGTCCTGTGGTTGCGGGAGTAATTGGGACGAAGAAGTTTATTTATGATTTGTGGGGTGATGCAGTGAATGTGGCAAGTCGGATGGAATCCCATGGAAAACCGGGCGAAATCCATGTGAGTGGAACAACCTATGAAAAAATACGATCGCACTTTCATTTAGAACCCCGTGGCACCATTCATATCAAAGGTAAAGGTGATATGGAAACCTATTGGTTGCGGGATGAGATTCGGGCAATTGAGAATAATCCCTGATCTCAAATTTTTAGGGATCAAGAACAGAGGTACATTGATGGGTGTTTTAGTGAAACGGCTCGTGATTGGGTTGGGTTGTTTGGTCACTGGGTTAGTTTTGGGTGGATTAATCTGTGAGACGATCGTACGACAACAGGTTTCACAACAGTATCCAGCCATGGGGAAACTAGTGGATATTGGGGGACGTCGGATTCAGTTGGATTGTCGTGGAACGGGATCGCCGACGGTGGTGTTGGAGGCAGGATTAGGGTATTTGGGATCCTTAAGTTGGTCTGCTGTGCAGGATTCGATCGCCAAAACAACTCGCGTCTGTTCCTACAGTCGGGCTGGCATTATGTGGAGCGATCCGGCTCCCGGCGACTTTAATAGTCAACGCACGGCGCAAGATTTACACAATGCATTGATGAATGCTGGAGAACAAACGCCTTGGGTCATGGTCGGACATTCGATGGGTGGTTTACATGTCATGATTTTCAACAGTCTCTACGAGTCTGAGATTGCTGGATTTGTCTTTGTAGATGCATCTCATCCTGAACAAAACGATCGCTTCCGAAAAATTATGGGTAACGCTACAGATGACGAACCTAAGATCGCTAAAATTCCACCGTTCCTTGCAGATATAGCCGCTCGAATTGGCATCGTCCGGCTGCTTCCCTTAGGGTTAGCGCCGCCGGGTAACGCACCGTCATTTGTGGCCAAAACCGCGAATGCCTACTTCCCCCAAACAGCGGCCTCTAATTTACAAGCCGTTCGATCGTTTAACACAGTTCTGAAAGATGCTAAGAACCTTCGTACATTGGGCGATCGTCCCTTAATTGTCTTGACAGCAAGGCAGAAAGCCAACCCTGAAGAACTCAAAAAAGCAGGCATAAGCGAAGAGAAAGATAGAGCTTTCCAAACTGTCTGGGAAGAGCTTCACAACGATCAAGCTACTTGGTCTAGCCGAAGTCGGCATGAATTTATCGAGTCTTCCCACAACATCCAATTCGATCGGCCAGAAGTGGTGATCAAGGCTGTTAATGAAGTGATTGCGATCGCACGAAAGAAGTTGCTCTAAAACTCTTTTATTTCCTCAGATTGGGGACTGGGGCGATCGATTGTTATGATAGACATAGTTGTGAATGGTCTGATATTCTATAGGCAGTGAATTTTATGTCAAAGCGTGATCTCGTTGCAATTGTTGAGCGTTATCCTAGTAAGGTTAAGGGCGGCATTACTTGTCTCTAAACTAAATCTAGAATCTCTATTAACATCGTATCTCACTAGACCAGTAATGGCTACATGTTTGACTTGACGGGCAAAATCAGTACGTCCAAAGTTTTGGCGTACATTAATGACACACATCACGAATAATGCAGATCTTTTAAGACCGATTGAAATCTTTACTAGGAGCATCCCCAGCTAAAGTACGGGGGCTTTATCCATCTCGCTGTTAACATTGAAAAATCCCGTCTCACCGGAACGCAAGATTCAAATGGAATCGATACTCCAAAATTGATTAGACACTACGTCATTCTTATGATTCTCCAAAAGGAGACGCCTCACCAACGTTCACCCAGTTCCTACCCGCTATGCGACTTTCCCAAGGACATCTTAGCCTCCTCGAAATCTGTCCAAGACAGTTTCAGCATCAATTCCTAGAACAACTAAACCTACAAAGTCGATCGCTCGACGACGAAGAACGAATCCGATCGGGAAGCGAATTTCATCAGATCATTCAGCAGCGATCGCTTCAGTTACCCATCGAAGCATTACTTGCTAAAGACCCACAGTTAATCCAATGGTTTCGCGCCTTTGAGCGTGCCATGCCAGACTTTTTTGACCGCGCCTACGCAGCACCTAAACTAGCCGAAAGTGAACAGGTCCGAACATTAGCCTATCTCGGGCATAGTCTAGTGGTTGTGTACGATTATCTGGTGCTCGAAGCCGAGAGTGCGCTGATCTTGGACTGGAAAACCTATCGCAAACCCAATCCATCAAGCGCGATCGCGAAACTATGGCAGTCGAAACTTTATCCCTACGTGCTTCACCAGACGAGTCATTATCAAGCACACCACATTGAACTGCGATATTGGTTTTTCCATCACGACACCGCCCAGAAACTGAGCCTGCCCTACACCGACGTCAAGCACCGCGAAACCGATCGCCAGCTCACCCATCTGCTCACCCAACTTAACCACTGGCTAGCCGATTATACCCATCACGCCACCCCGTTTCCCCAGACCCCAGAGGTCAAGACCTGTGATTGCTGTGCCTATGCGGTGCGCTGCGATCGGAAGCTAGAAAAAACGGGACCACCCGAGGACGATCGCGCGATGGACTGGGAGCAGATTCCCGAAATTTCATCAATTTGACTTTAAATTTTAGGTGAGTTCCTAGGGTAGGTTTAGCTTTGAAAACAGATACGATTTTTTATCGGCTTTGTCAGACCGCACCGGGTTTGCTACTGATTGACTTGGTAGAGACTATCATGGTCTATAAGTTCGCAAACTTAAGCCGAGAGGAGATTGCAGCCATGCTAGGTTTTGAAGCACACATGAAACAAACTCGCTACTACCGAGATGCTTTTGCGGAAGGTCAAGAAGATGGAATTGAGAAAGGAATTGAGAAGGGCGTCAAGAAGGGCGTTGAGCGAGGATGTCAGGCGTCGATCGTAGCCTTGCTAGAGGTCTATTTTAAACGTGTGGATGCCAAACTGAAGAAGGTTGCTATTTATCTCAGCACGTTGCCAGAAGAAGAGGCGATGAGAAAAGCGATCGGTCTTTCTAAAGAAGAACTGATCGACCTGCTAACGCCTTAGCTCAAACTGTGGAATCCTTTGCAATGGGCGATCGTGACACGAATTATAGTCAGTAATTACTGTGGAGGGACGATCGTGGCTTCAAATTGCCAATTTGTTCCTGGACCAAACACCAAAACACCTTCTGGCAGGTAAAGCATCCAATGTTCGTAGTTGTGAGCATGAATGGGAATGAGGCGTAGAATCAATCGTCCAGAGAAATGCAGTAATGTATCACCATGGGGAAAGTTAATTTCAACGGATTCTAAAGATTTGCCATTGAGAACGTGAACGATATTTGTGAGACGCGATCGTTGGCAGAGCCTCCCGGAACGGGAATCGTCTTCACTGTAAGCCAACACATCATCCGGGGTTTCGATTCGCCAAGCACAGCAATAGACCCAGAGATGTCCGTTTCCGTGGAGTTTGCGATTGGGTTCACACTGCAAAGCCTCCCCAAACTCCAAAGTAAGAAAACTCCCGTCTCCAAGCGCGACGCCCCATGCAGGCTTTCCAATCAAGCCTTGAAAGTAATCGGTAATGCGCTGAGTTTGAGAAATCGTAAGACTCATAGGATATTTAGGAGGGTAGTTCTACATCTAGTGTAACGAATTTAAGCTGAGAAAAGGCTGAGTCCGACTTCAATGATTTCATGAAAGGTCAGTCCTTGTCCATTAATCTCATCGTTTAACCGACGTTGCTCCATTCGAGAAATCTGACGATTTAGCTGTCGCCCGATCTGCCGAACAGCATCGCTGAACTGTTTGTTTTCAGAATGGTTGCCGATCGTTCTTTCCTCCTTTTGTGATACTCCTATTCTTTAAAGTCTAGCTCTCAATACTTGTTTGGCTGTGATGCTTAACGATGGAAATGCGGGAGAAACGATCGTCGCGTCTTCCACAAACGATCGTGAAATATAATCTCCATTTTGTAGAATCAGGACTAAGATGACACCTTCGATCGGGTCTACAATCCAATATTCTGGAATCCCTCGCGCTGCATACTCAGCTCGCTTATCGATGTAGTCACGATCTCTAGATTTTTTATCTCTATCACTACTAGAAACAACTTCAACGACCAATCTTGGAGCAGGCATTTCAAACCGCAATAGCTTTCCGTCTGCCATAATCGCGGCGTCCGAAGCTTCAGAATGCACGATGAGATCGGGCAGGCGGGACGTTGCTTTTTTAGAACTGACTTCGATTTGATGTCCGATCGCTAACTGTGTAGCAGGAATCCCTAGTTGAAAAAATGTTGTTAGCAGAAAGACGGCGATTTTAGGATTCAGCGGATTTTCAGCACCCATCTCGACTAGGACTCCATCCACAAGCTCATAGTGCATATCTGTGTTGTCGTCATAGTCAAGGTACTCCTTCAGGGTCATTCGTCGGTCAGTTGCGACTGTCATGAGATCGCCTCTTCGTTCTGAGATTCGCTATTATATTTTAGCGCTTTGCTGTAAGAGTGCGATCGATCGTCCACATTTCTGACGATCGTCAAATCAATGCGATCGAGATAGAGTGCTGAGGCTATGAGGGGTTTGTTTGATTGGACTGCGATCGTGAGAAGAGGGAAGCGATCGGGAGGTCATTTTCTAACATATTTGTCTCTCCTCTAGACAAATCGCTTCGATAATTTCTATAAAGTGTTCCTAAGGATTCCGCAATTCTTCAACGTTCCAGATAGAAACATAAGGTTCAACTCCTCGATTATCTAATATCCCTTTGCTCTCTGCAATGACGAGATTTTTTCCATCGGGTGTAAGTTCAAGTCGTTCTGAACTTTTAGCCGAAGGGTCTGAAGACATGGCAATCAAATCAACTTCTCTCAATAATTTTCCTGTTAACGTATCCCAGACTGTCAATTTCGCACTAGAATTTTGCTCGATAAAGAACATCGTTTTCCCATCAGGACTAATGGTAGGAGAGGAGACACTTCCTGAGCGAGGAATTAGGTATCTAAATTTATTGAGATCAGAGTCAAAACCATAAATAATGCTATTTTTATATTGAAACTTGATCGCTTTATTTTGAATTGTAGAAATTTTTTGTTGATATATCATGGGCAAAAATTCACGGATTTTAAGTACGTCATTCAACTGACTTTCAGATTTGCTGGAAATCAATAATTTTCGATCTTTATTTTGGAAAAATTCAGACGATACGTTATAGTAGTCATTCCTAAATAGAGCTGGAACTTTAAGCGCTATATCGATACTTTTACTCTCAGGACTGAGATCAACAAGCCTTGGCGACTTATTCTTTTCTTCGTATACGATGGCCTTTTGAAGGTCATTGCTCACAATATTCGGTGTGTCGAGATCTTCTACGCTAGGCTTTGTAAGCTTTGTGAGAGTACCATATGGAAGAATTCCCCAAATCGCGTAAGAATTCCCATTTACTACCACTGCTCCTCTCCCTCCACGAATAGGGAGTGTCATGGTGTCTTGCTTTGTAGTCAATTCAAGTGGAAGGGGTATAAAGGAATTACTTTGAAGATTAAAAATCTTCATTAATCCTAGCTTATGCTCTTTAGTAAATGGTTGATAAATTAAGTTGTCATTTCTTAGGAAAGATTCATATTGGTCAGAATTAGAACTTCCAGGTGCTTGACTAAAACCAGAATTAGTACCTGGACTTAATATCGTAAATTCCTGACTAACACCAGTCTCCATATTCAACTGATTTATCGAAAATTTATTGCCCCCGTTACTATCAATAAGGTCAAGAGGCATTCCTGTAACCAATGTTTTGTTGTCACTTCGCAACCCAAATACTTTGAAAGATGGGATATTTCTAAATATCTTAGATGGCTTAACCGACTTTGAGTACGTGGGCTTAATATACTTCGATATTAAAATTTCGTCTGGGTTCGGATTGTAGCTGCGGGGAGTTGCTGGCTCAAGTTGCTTAACTTGCTCAAGAGGTGGTTTTGGCGTAGGTGCTTCTGGAGCAGGTGTTTGAGAATTAAGATTTGCAATAACAAGGGCACCGATCGGCAACATAACAAATACTCCTATTGAAAACAGCGAAATCGTAAGATCTAATCTTTTACGCAGCCGATCGTCCTCTTGCCCCACAACCTCTCCCGGCTGCGTCATCTCAATTCCCAACCCATCCGCTTTCTCCTCCGTCACCACCAAAGTTTCAGGCAAATGCAAACGATCGATCGCATCTCCCTTCACTGGCTCTAACTTCTCAACCAAGTCCTCCAACACCTGATCTGCCGACCCATACCGCAGCTTCGTCGGGCCGATCAAAAGCCGATCGAGAATCTTACCAAACGACTCACTCACGGGATTCTCCACGAGATAATTACGCCACGCCCAGGCTCCCGTACTCGTATCAAACAAACTAAACGGCGATATTCCCGTCAACAACGTCACACAAGTTGCCCCCAAACTATATAAATCACTCGCAAAAATCGCCTTCCCCCGCAACTGCTCCGGAGCCACATACTCCGCACTCCCAATCACCGTCCCCGTCTGCCCCAAAGCCGTCCCCGTCGCCAACTTCGCCGCCCCCAAATCCACCAATATGAACTGTCCATTGGGCGATCGAATAATATTGGCAGGCTTAATATCGCGGTGAATAATCTTGTGATGATGCAGAAAGTCAACCGTCTCTAACATCGTTTCCA